>JBJEJE010000073.1:36920-59253 GCA_051877755.1 Lachnospiraceae bacterium
TTCGAAAGAAGCCAACGATTGCTTGCAAGCGATTGGCTTCTAAGAAAATTATGTGAGTGCAACGAACACCGAGGAACCGAAGGTTGCGAGGTGAGCGCTCATGCGGAAGCAATTAGAGTGCAACGAACACCGGGCACATATGTACATATACGGAGAAAAGAATGAAGATACTACAAACAACCCCAAACAACAGAATGATCAGGCGAACCCTGACTCTCTTTTTGTCAGTATTCTGCCTTGCTTTTTTCTTAACCTCATGCGGAAAAGAAGTTACCATTCCGTCCTATGATGAGGAGGTAATGCCGGCGGATGAGATTTCCATGTTTGCGATTGTCTGTAATCTGGACGAGGTAAATGAAAAGATTACTCTGCAGGCAGTGAATTTTGAAACGGAAATTACCCTGAACTATACCGCTGGTGCAGATGTACGGGACAAGTACGGTGACATTTTGCCAATTTCCAAGGTGGAGCTGGGAAGTATTGTGGATATTGTGTATGATGCAAACAGGGATAAGCTGGAATCCCTTTACCTGAGTGCAGATGAGAATATCAGAAAGTTGGAAGCGGTTTCCGGAGCGGAGATTGATTATCTGAAGGATACAGTGAAGATAAACGGAGTTAAGTATCAGATGAGCGATAGTGTCTGTGCATTTTCCGATAACAATGAGATAGGAATAAATGAGATATGTTCAGAAGACCAGCTTTCCGTATGGCTTTATAATGATATTGTTTGCACCTTTTATGTGGAACTGGGACATGGGTATGTAAAACTTTCAGATTATGCGTCTTATATCGGTGGTATGGTAGAGATCGGATATGATGTAATTGTTCCTGTTACAGAGGACATGCTGCTGACAGTGCGGGAGGGAAAATATACGCTCCGCATTGCAAAGGGAGATGATGTGGGAACCAAGACTGTTGAAGTCATCAAGAATCAGGAAATCAATGTGTCGCTGGCAGACATTGCCATAGAGCCAAAGGAAACCGGCTCTGTTTTATTTAAGGTAACCCCGTCCGATGCGGCGGTGTACATTGACAAAAAGAGGGTAAATACAGAGGGTGCAGTGGATATTGTCTATGGCAAACATAAGATCGATATTATTGCAGATGGTTATGAGAGTTATAGTGCATCCTTTAATGTGAATTATGCATATAAGATTAAGGAATATACTTTGCAGAAAAAGGATGAAACCGATGATGGCACCAACGGTTCAACCAATACAACTTCAGGTAGCACTACTGCAACAACAGAAGATACCAATGCGACAACGGAAGCAGGAACGACCGAAGGCGGGAGTACAGAGGATAGTAGTGTAAAGGATGTAACAGCGACAGAAGACACGAAAACATCAAATAAAGTGACCATTTCTGCACCTTCCGGGGCAAGTGTCTACTTTGACGGAGAATATTTGGGAATTGCACCGATTTCCTTTACAAAAGTAACGGGAAGTCATATAATTACATTTAGTAAACTGGGATATTTATCCAAGAGTTATACCGTAACTTTTACAGACGACGGAGAGGATGCTTCGTTAAAGTATGATGAATTGATTTCTATTTCCAGTTTGATTGAATAAATCAGAAATCAGTTGCTATAAATGAAAGTGAAAGGAGTTTATCATGGACTACAAGCAGATTTATGAGGAGTGGATGAGTAATCCGTATTTTGATGAGAACACCAAAAAGGAGCTTGCAGCAATTGCAGATGATGACAAAGAAATCAAGGAAAGATTTTATGCCGATTTAGAGTTTGGTACAGCAGGACTTAGAGGTATTATCGGAGCAGGAATCAACCGTATGAATATTTATGTGGTACGCCGTGCAACACAGGGACTTGCCAATTATATTAAGAAGCAGGGCGGCGAGAGTAAGGGCGTTGCCATTGCATATGACTCCAGAAGAATGTCACCGGAATTTTCAGAAGAAGCAGCACTTTGTCTGGCTGCAAATGGAATTAAGGCATACCGTTTTGAATCCTTAAGACCAACACCGGAGCTGTCCTTTGCAGTCCGTCATTTAGGATGCATTGCCGGAATTAATGTAACAGCAAGTCATAACCCACCGGAGTATAACGGATATAAAGTTTACTGGGAGGATGGTGCACAGATTACACCTCCTCATGACACCGGAATCATGGCAGAGGTAAAGGCAATTACAGATTTATCTACCTGTAAGACCATGGATAAGGCGGAAGCAGAGAAGACAGGACTTTATGTGACCATCGGTGCAGAAGTGGATGATGCATATATTGCAGAGTTAAAGAAGCTTGTTCTTCATCAGGACTGCATTGACCAATATGGCAAAGAATTAAAGATTGTATATACACCACTTCATGGAACCGGTAATATTCCGGCAAGAAGAGTATTGAAAGAAATCGGTTTTGAAAATGTATATGTGGTTCCAGAACAGGAATTACCGGATGGCGAATTCCCAACCGTAAGCTATCCGAATCCGGAAGCAGCAGAGGCATTTGAACTGGCATTGAAGCTTGCAAAGGAAAAGGATGCAGACTTAGTACTGGCTACTGACCCGGATGCAGACCGTCTTGGTGTGTATGTAAAGGATACCAAGTCAGGAGAGTATATTACTTTAACCGGTAATATGTCCGGATGTCTGCTGGCAGATTATGAAATCAGTCAGATGAAAGCAATCAATGGTTCTCTTCCGGAGGACGGTGCGTTGATTAAGACAATCGTAACCTCCAATCTGGCAGATGAGATTGCAAAACATTACGGAATTAAACTGATTGAAGTATTAACCGGATTCAAATATATCGGACAACAGATTCTTAACTTTGAGACAACCGGCAAGGGCACCTACCTCTTTGGCTTTGAGGAAAGCTACGGCTGCTTAATCGGTACCCATGCAAGAGACAAGGATGCCATTGTTGCAACCATGGCACTTTGCGAGGCAGCAGCTTATTTCAAGAGCCAGGGCAAGACCTTATGGGATGCTATGGTGGATATGTATGATAAGTATGGTTATTGTATCGATGCCATCCAGTCTGTTGGATTTAAAGGTATTGAGGGACTTGAGAAGATTCAGTCTATTATGACAACGCTCAGAACAAATACTCCAGCCAAGATTGGAAAGTATGATGTGCTTTCTGCAAGAGATTACAAGGAAGACACAATCAAGAACATTGCAACCGGTGAGGTGACTCCAACCGGTCTTCCAAGCTCCAACGTACTTTACTATGATTTAAGCGATTCTGCATGGCTTTGTGTAAGACCTTCCGGAACAGAACCAAAGGTGAAGTTCTACTATGGAGTAAAGGGAACCTCATTGGAGGATGCACAGCAGCTGTCTAAGGAGTTAGGTGAAGAAGTGCTTGCGATGATTGATGAGATGATGTAAGGGATGGATTGGGATTGTTCTGACAAAAGGAACTATCTTGATAAATATAACAGTTAATAAGAAGTTACGTGATTTTGGTTTGAAATTACGTAACTTTTTTAATAAAATGTTGCCTGAATAATTAGGAACGTGGTAAACTAATAGATAACAATCGGAATAATTAGGAATAAATATTGGTGAAATGTTTGGAATACACTCTGATTTGTATTATGATGTTATTAGTATGAATAAACTGGAGTTGATTATACGGAAATATAACATGAGATAAAGGGTCAAGACGATGAGATGTTACCGGTGTATGAAGGAATATGATGATAAATATGATATTTGTCCCCATTGTGGGTATATTATGTCTGCGGATATAGGTCCGGCATATCAGCTAAGTCCGGGAACAATGATTGGTGGAAGGTATTGGATTGGCATGGTTTTGGGAATGGGTGGTTTTGGAATTACCTATAAAGCATTTGATACCAAGCTAAATGTTATTGTGGCAATTAAAGAATATTATCCGATGGGCTTGGTGAAAAGAGACCGGCATAGTACACAGATTACATATCACACGAAGGATCAGGAAGAGGAATTTCATTCGGGTTTGCATCGTTTTTTAGAAGAAGCACGTAATCTTGCAAAGTTTTCAAAGCATCCTAACATTGTGGATGTATTTCATTTTTTTAAAGAGAATGGAACCGGATATATTGTAATGGAATATTTGGATGGAGTATCCATGAAGTATTTTCTGAAGGTGAACGAGGGGCAGATTTCCGTATTATATGCAAAGGAAATTGTGCTGGCAATTGCAGAAGCGTTGAAGGCATTGCACGCAACAGGTATTTTGCACCGGGATGTGAGTCCGGATAATATTTTTTTGTGCAGTAATGGCAAGATTAAGCTCATTGATTTTGGAGCAAGCAGATTGTCGGTAACAGACGAAAGCAGCAGAGAAGTTATTGTGAAACCTGGATATGCACCGCCGGAACAGTATTACAAGGATGAGAAGCAGGGTCCATGGACGGATATTTATGGATTGGGAGCAACATTTTATTGTGCAGTAACAGGTTGCGTACCACCGGAAGCAGCTGAACGACTGGAGGAGGATACGCTGCTGAAACCAAGTGAATGGAATGATGCAATACCTGCGTATATTGATGCAGCTATATTGAAAGCAATGGCATTAGATGCAAAGAGCCGTTTTCAAAAGATACAGGATTTTTCTGACGTGTTAACCAAGTGCAAAGTTGTTTCTGTTCCTAAGACAAAAAGAGAGAAAAAGCAACAACAAAGAAGGTTTACTAAGTGTGCGTGTAGTATAGCCATGTTCGTTTTGTTTGTTGTACTTGCCGGGTATTATCAAAGGATAGGAAAACCAGAAAATGTGCAGGGAGAAATCAGTATCTGGCTGTGTGCAGAAGAAGGGGAGAATGCAGAAACATTAAAAGCCTATTACGAGAAAATTAGCAGGAAATTGTTGGAGAAACATTATCCTCAAATTAAAGTTACTATACAGGTAGAAGAAGAAACATATTATAGAGACAGGCTGTTGCAGGCATTGCAAGAGGATGCCGGACCCGTTTTGTTTGAAAGTATGGATACAGGAGAGAATTTGCAGCCATATGCCTGTGATTTGACAAAGTTTGTAGACTATATAGAGGCAAAAGATAATTATTATTTTTTGTCAGATTATACCACATATATATCAGATGAGAAACGATTGCCGGTTGGTTTTGAGATACCGGTATTTTATGTGCTGCAAAAGGAAGAAAACGATAATAGTGATTTTTCTGTGCCTTCGGGAGAGATAGAGACAGAATATATTTATAGAGGAGAACATCAGAAAGAGATTTTACAGCAGTTTCTTTTGGGAGAGATTCCTTTTTTATATGCCACAACTTCTGATTATAAGGAAATTATGACGGCATATGATAGCTTTGTCAGTGCGAATCGTGTAAATGGAACAATACACATTTATTCTGTGAATAATAGTGAGGATTCTTTAAAATTTACATCCTTTAGTATCAATAATAATATTAGTAACGACGAGAAGAAAATGGCGGAGTTGTACTTAGAATATCTTCTGTCTTATGAAGGACAACAGTTGTTATATATGGAAACAGACAGCCCTTTTGAGGCACTTTGCATTAATTGCAGAGCAGATACATTGGATCGCAAGGATGTCAGGAGAAAATTATCTGTGCTTGATACGGAGTTAGAGCATTACCAGTAGGAGGAAAAGAGTATGGCACAGCTGCGATGTATGGGATGCATGCGGGAATATAGTGAGAGGAAGAAAAAATGTCCCTATTGCGGATATGAAAAAGTGTGCAATCCTGAATATTCTTTCTGTATGAAACCAGGAATTGTATTACAGGGAAGATATGTGGTTGGAAAAACATTAAAATATGATGATAGGGAGATTATTTATATTGGATGGGATCAGGTTTTAGAGAAGAGGATTGCAGTAAAGGAATATTTCCCGAAACAACTACTAAATAGAACGGCTGGGGAAAAGCTGATATATTTAAAAGAGAGTGATTGTGAGAAGACTTTTCAGTATGGAAAGGAACAATATATAGCGGATGTAATGGAATTGGCAAAATTCAGAGAAGAGACTGGAATTATCCGGATATATGATTATTTTGAGGAAAATGGAACGGTATATGTTATCACTGAATATTCGGAAAATTACAGAAAAGATAATGTGGAGACCCGGTTATTATATTCCAGGAAGAAAAAGAAGAAGCAGATTGTCCGGTATATGTGGTATTGGCTGTTGGGGATAGAGATAATAGCAGTGGCATCTATCTTTATCTGTGTGTTGGTACGGGAGAAAGAAGCTTATCGCTTTTTGGAAAATGAAATGCTTTCTGACAAGAGAATTCCAGATGTTATCGGGGAAGACTATGAGCAGGCAAGGCAAGAGTTAGAGGCTTTAGGTGTGGATGTTCAAAAAGAAGATTATCCTACAGATGAAGTCAAAGAAGGAATGGTTTTACGGCAAAGCCTGGATTGGGGAATAATGGTGCAGGATGATATCGCAATTACATTGGTTGTGTCAAAGGAGAAAGAAACCGAAAATCATACTTCGGAGAATCATACAAATGACAGTAGTTCAGAAGAAAGCTCGTCTGAGAAAAAAAGTACACAGACAGTTAAAAAACAGCAAAGTACAACTGAGCAAAAGACGACAAAGAAAGAAAAAGCAACGGCTGCTAAAAAAGATACAAATCAGTCAACAACAGAAAAAACAACAGAGGTTATTGTGATAGAGGATTAGAAAAGGTTGGGAAGTTGGCATGCAAGGGAGAAAAATGAGGAAAAGTCTTATATTAATTTTATTCATCATGATTATGTTAATCTCTCAAAAAACATTAGCGGTTACCATTCCAACATCAGGATATTGTGGGGAGGACGGTAACGAGGAAAGTGTAATGTGGAATTATGCGGATGGAGTAATTACGATTTCTGGCGAAGGAAGGATGGCGGATTACCCTCATTTGCAAGGATATAAACCACCGTGGTATCCTTATGAGGATGAAGTTGAAAAGGTTATATTTAGTGGGGATATTACATATGTTGGAGATAGTGTATTTCGTGATTTTTGCTATATACGAGAGGTTCAGTTTCCTGAAAACTTGAAAGAAATTGGACCGGATGCGTTTTCATGGTGTATGAGATTGACATCCATTGAATTTCCTCAATCATTAGAGAAGATAGACAAAGGTGCATTTGAGTATAGTTCACTGACAAGGATAAATGTTCCAGGAACTGTGGAAGAAATAACAGATGATAGTTTTTTTGATATCCTATATGATACGAATTGGGGTACTCAATATTTGACAGGAATTTTAGATGAGGATGAGCAATATTGTATTGTACAATTAAATGAAGGAACAAAGGTAATTACAGGCAGAGCATTTGAAAGTGGTATTTCGACCAGGTATCTGATTCGTACAGCGTATTTGCCGGCATCTATGGAGCAAATCTCAATTTCCGGTATCCGCTGGGACATGATTAATGCCATTTACGGAAAGAATGATTATGTGAAAAATATGGCAGAAAAGAATTATGCTGTATATGTGGATGCTACAAAAGAATATGATATATCAAATGCAATTTGTCTAACAGATTTGAATAGCAATATGCAAAGTCGTCCTGAAATACAACTTTCTTATATGTTCGGGGAAGATGAAGTTTTGTTAAATGAGGAAATTGATTATTCTATTTCTTATGCAGAAGAGGAAAACGGTGGAACCATTACCATAACAGGAAAAGGATGTTATGTAGGAAGCAAGGTAATTTCATACACCATTTATAGAGAAATTACAAAGTGTTCTGTGGAGTTGGAAAATAGCTGGTATTATCGTACAGGCAGTCCGATTGAACCAAAGGTTACGGTAATAGAGGATGGGAATAATCTGGAATATGGGAAAGATTATACATTAAGATATGAGGATAATATTCAGAAGGGACAGGGAAAAGTAATAGTATCGGGGAAAGGAAATTATATAGGAAATCTGGAGAAAAAATTTGATATCAGGACGAAATCCATTAGCAGTTTGAATATTCAGTTGTCCCAGACAGAATTCTATTATGATGGGAAGCCTCATATCCCAGAGGTAACCATTATGGATGGAGATAAGAAATTGGTTGAGGGAGAAGACTATGCTGCATCTGTAATTGGTGATGCAATTTATCCGGGAGAAGTTATGCTGCGGATTACATCTGTGGGAAATGGGATGTATCATGAAGACACATACTATCAATGCAGTTATTATATACAGAGGGCTTTAATGGAGTCGGCTTCAGTCACTCTTTCACAGACATCTTATATATATGATGGTTTGCCAAAAACACCGAGTGTCATGGTATATTGGAATGGGCAAAAATTAGAAGAAAATGTGGATTATACAGTTACCTATCTCAATAATGTGGAAGAAGGATATGCGTATGCATCAGTAGAGGGAATAGGTTTTTTTCAAGGTATAGTGGTGCCTGAATTTCTGATAGAGAAAAAGGAGCCGTCAATTGAAGAACAGCTAAAAGATCCGGTCGATATTTGTAATGTATCTATATCTCCTGTTTCAGAATACACATATTGTGGGGAAAAGATAGAACCAGACGTTAATATGACTTATCAAGGAAAGCCTCTGATAAAAAATCAGGATTATACAATAACATATCAGAATAATCTTAATGCTGGAACCGGCAAAATTATTTTGAAAGGAAAAAATTTATACACGGGTGAGTATTCAATTTCATTCACAATAAAACCTTATGATGTATCAGGGCTTTCAGATATATTAAAGGGAAAGGATGGTAAAATATACAAAGCAGTATATTCTGGGAAAAAGATAGAACTTCTTACAGCGTTTCGTATTCCAATCACAAATGATGGTAAAAAAATATATTTGGAACCGAAAAAGAATGAAGATTATACCTTTAAGTATCAGGATAATAAAAAGATAGGGACAGCCAGTATTATATACACATTCAAAGGAAATTACTCTGGGAAAGTGGTCAAAAGGTTTCAAATTGTACCGGCAGCTCCTAAAATAAAATCCGTTAAAAAGTCGGGAAAAACCCGGATAGTAAAATGGGGAAAGGTTGGTCCGTGTGATTATTACGAAATCTACCGTAGTACTTCTCTATACGGGGAATACAAAAAAATTGCCAAGGTAACCGGGAAATGTAGTTATACAGATAAAAAAGTGAAAAATGGAAAAAAGTATTATTATCGAATCAGGGCATGTAAAAAAGTGAAAAAGGAAATATACCAGAGTGCTTTAAGCGATAGAAGGGGAAAATGACAATGGATAAAGAAAATCAGCCATATATGTATGGTGCTGTCAGAATACAGAATGGAAAATATAAGGATCAAATACTGATTTTGCAGAAGAAAGAGATACTATGGGTAGGAAGAGAACCGGGGTGCTGTAATCTGATTCTGGAGGCTCCATGGATTAGCCGGAAACATTGCGGGATATCTTATGATGAGCGGAAGGGAAAATATATTGTTGTGGATTGTTCGGAAAATGGAACTTATATGGAAGACGGAACACGACTGACGAAAGGAAAGGATAATATTCTTGCAAAGAATGTTGTAATTATGGTTGGCGAGCAGGGAATCAGACTGCATCTTTTGTGATATGTGAGGGAGAAAATGAATAAAGAGAATGTAATTAAACAGGTGTCGGATAGTGAATACATGGAGGTTCGTACACAAGAAGGTCTGGAAAAAATACAGCTGAATAAGGTATTGTATTTTATGAGTAATGTGCGTATTGTAGAGGCACATATGGAGAATGGGAAGATTATACAGTTTTATGGAAAATTAGATGATCTTCAGGACTCTTTGCAGGAATCTTCTTTTCTGCGCTGCCACAAATCCTTTCTCGTGAGTAAAAGACAGATTACCAAGATGACAAGAGAATATCTGTTAGTGGGAAACGAGCAGATTCCAGTTAGCAGGACCTATTATGTGAAAATGCGGGAGCAGGGATTGATTGGAAAAAAACATGCAAAAATAAAAGTTGTGGAAGACAAAGATCCTTCGTATAAAGGTGAAAGCCCAGGGAAAATAAGATGTATCAATGGTAAGTTTAAAGGTATGGTTTTACAAATTTATCCCAATGAAAAGATTGTCTTTGGCAGAAGTTATGAAGAAGCAGATTTGGTTTTTGATGAGATGGAGATTAGCCGGGAGCATTGCTGGATTCAATATAATGATAAAATAAATGGGTATTTTATATGTAATTGTTCTACAAATGGTCTATTTATTAATAACCGCTACGTAACAGAAAAGAATCATATTATCAGCTTAAAACAGGGTGATAAAATACAACTATCGGAAACAGATAATGTGTTTGAAATTGGATGATAGAAAACTTTTGAGATTAGTATGGATTTTATATCGAATTAAATAGAACTACATAGGAGAGAAAAGTATGAATTTACAAAAATGCAAGCATGGACATTACTATGATTACGATAAATTTGCAAAGTGCCCGTATTGTGCGGCAAAAGGTCTTGTTTCTAAGGACACACTCCGTTTAAATGAAGGCAATCCGGAGGGCTGTACAGAAAAGAAAAAAATAGAGCAGGAAAAATCCCTTAAAGATGCAGTGGCTGCTACATTGGAATCAAAAGAAAGTATGGAGATTGAAGAGAATCAAACTACTGCTTTGTCAGGCTGCCAGAATCTTCCGGTTGGGATTCTTGTTTCAGTGGGGAATACTCATAAAGGGGAAATAGTACCCTTATATGCTGGAGATAATTGTGTTTGTGTGGCAGGGGATAATATTACAATCTGCCGTGAACAGGAAGAGGGGGAGAGGATTGCAGATATATCTTACCGGCCGGAGTATAATCTGTTTGTTATAAAACCACTGGCAGACGACTCCAAAATCTTGATTGGACGTATGCAGTTGAAAGATAAGGTAAAATTATCGCCTTATGACAGGATTATCATAGAAGATTCCTCTTTTTTGTTTGTTCCTATTTGTGGCAAACAGTTTCATTGGAGTTAAACATTCTCCAAACTATTGTGCTGGCATCGTGATACCATGATGTGACTTCAGTGCATTTGGACAAAAATGACAAAAAAATGATTGTTTTTGTCAAATCTATTCCGCTGACTTACAAAATGTTATAGACTAAATCAAAGGCGGAATTATAGGGATTGGTCATCTCCTGAGGGAACATATATTGCAATGTCTTCTAAATCGCAATCTAATATTCTGCACAAATCATTTAATGTTGTGGTGTTCACGGGTTTGTTCTTCCGCAGCTTATCGATGGTTGCACTGGAAATATGATATTTGTTAATCAGAGAATACGTAGTTTCCTGTGATTCTTTTAATGTTTTCCAAAATGGGCTGTATTCTATCATTCAAACGCCTCCAATACATAATTAATATAAGTGTAGTATGCTGGATTCTGCTTGACTATAGTCGTAATAATGACTATAATTTTCGTAGTAGAGATAGAAATTTTTTATTCTTTTTAAAAAGAGTTTTAATGGTACAGAAAAAGTGACAGAGGTGCATGACATGAAAAAAATACGGATAAGTAAATGGTGCTATGTGGAACAGGATAAAAACGTATTATTAATAGATTCTAGAGGTATTCAAATTTCATCAAATCTCTTTAATGCAATAAAAGAAAAATTGCAATCTTGTACAATTGTTTCCACTATCGAAAAATGGATGGAAGATAATCCAGATGAATTAATGGAACAGTATGATTATATCTTTATTTTTGCAGATAATTCTTTGCGAAATAGCAAGGGACTATTTGAATGGTCAAGATTTATTCGTAAATATGTAGAAACACCGGACAGTGATACAGAATACATAATTAAAATGATGCGTGATTTGGAAAGAGGGAAATGTATCTGCTTAAAAAAAGCAGGGGATAGATTCAAATGGAAGATAGATAAGGTTATCTAGAGGTTATATGTAGGATGAATCATGAAGGAGGATAAGAGGCTTATGAAGAGAAAAAAATATGTTGTTATTTTGGCATGTATTGTTGCATCTATTACTTTGACAAGCAGTGCTTTACTGAAAAATAAAGAGACTGATAATACGAAGAGTTATAGTGCAGAGGTAAATGACACGGTAACCGCTGAAAAGAATGAAAATGTAGTGACGGCTGAAATTGAGCCTGAAGTACAAAAAATGTCGTTGGATTCTTTCGGAGATGAGCAGGAAGAGAAAATAGAGGTTGTTGAAACAAAACAGTTTGTAGCAGAAGAACCGAAAGAGGAGTATACGTTAAGTAAAGGCAATGCACAGAATAATACCATTGTTCATAAGGATTTATCCGATCTGGAAGATTCATATTTATATAATGTAAATAAGTATTCCTTATCGACTGCGGATTTGGAGTCAGAAGGTCTTTATGGATATAATTCCTATGCAGATAATAAGAACGCTCAGCTTTATTACAAGGCTATTGACAGTGCAATGAAATCATTTGTGAATGAGAATTCAGATGTTACGAAACAGGGGGAATATTATTTACTTTCTATTCTTGATTATACTGAATATGGAATTACGCAGGAAGATGCTGTAAACATTTATTACATATATAAGCATGATCATCCATTATACTACTGGTTGTCTGCAACTGTCATTTTATATAGTAATGGAATGGGAATTCTGACAGATGAGGAATATGCAACGGCACAGATACGAAATGAATATGATGAACAAATCCAGCAGTGTATAGATGGATTTATTTCGGATACGGCAGATATGAATCAGGATGAGAAAGTCCGTTATGTGCATGACACAATTATAAAGAATACTGACTATGCTTATGAAGAGGATGGAATAACCCCACAGGATGCGAACTGGGCGCATAATATTATCGGTTATATTTGCAATCAGGGTGTTGTGTGTGAAGGTTACGCAAAGATGTTTCAAGTGGTTTTGAATGAACTGGGGATTAACACGATATTTGTAACCGGTATATCACAGGGTGAGGAACACGCATGGAATTTAGTCCAGATGAGTGATAATAACTGGTATTGGATGGATTTGACATGGGATGATGAACCGGACTGGAATGAGGATGGGGTGTCAGACATTTATTTCTGCTGTCCGAAGAGTTTGTTTTCAGATACCCATACGGAATATACGGTTAGTGGTACAGATGGCAATTATTTATATGATTTGCCGGAGGTGTCAGATAGCTATACATATTATTGTGCAAGCACAGATAATATTTTGTCTGTATCTGAACCGGCAGACATCATTGATGAAGTTGTAGACAAGACAAAGGTTGAGATTAATAAGGAAAACAATTGTGTCATTTTTAAGGTTGATGATACAGTAAAAACGCCTTTTTTAAATACATTATTTTCCGGTTACCAAAAGGTAGATAATGAGATTATATATTATTATCAGATGTTTATGGATTCACTTCCGGATACGGTTGGAAAGGTATCTGATATTCGATATCGTCTGGTTGGAGATAACTATTATGTATATTTCCAGCCTCAGGATGATGTGAAAGCGATTGTTAAGGTCAAGAAAAACAAAAAAGAAATTGGAAATTATTCTACTTTGACAGAGGCGTTTTCTGCTATGACGGACAGTACAGCGGATTATCAAATACAGCTGATTAATGCAACAGAAGCTTTGATTTTTCCAATGAAAACACCCCTTCCTGATGTGAATAGTGTGTCCGTTACCGGTTGTAAGATTCCTGTTGGAAGCAGTTATGCAGTTACCAGTTTCTTTCTTCCTGAGGATTTATACATATCACAGGATTTTTGTGTAGAGGATTTATATATAGGTGGTATGCTGTTTAATAATGATACCATCGTAAAAATTGGTGCGGCAGACTTTACGGTTTCAGGTGATTATTTTTCGATTGGAACGTTTAGTTTAAGTACTGCATTGGGGATGAGTAAAAATTCCATTTCTTTACAGGGAGATGAGGGGAGTAACTTTGTGGTTGACGGTGCAACGGTTGAATTAAATGTTCCAGCCTCTTTTGACAAGGTGACTTTGAAGAATGGAACATTAAATGTGCGAGGTTCAGAATATAATTTTGGAACGTTGGAGATGCATAACAGTAGTCGTCTGAGTCCAGTTAATATTAATGCAATAATTGAGATAAATATTGGTGATATATTGGCATCTGATATCAGTCATCTTGGTAGTGGATGTGGAGAGTATACAGTTAATATTAGTGGTGATATATATTGTAATTTACTATGTCTGGATTTAGGGTATGGATATGGTAGTTCACACACATATATTTTAGGAGAAGTATATGGCAGCCTGTCTTTGTATTATGAGATGTATAATGTTGCATGGAGTGAATATGAATCAGTTTTTGCTGACTCATGTCTTTATGTGCCCAAGGCTGAAATAGTAGAAATGGATTTGTTTTTCGGTAATACTGTTTCTGAATTTCAGGAGGATGAATATAGGTTACAAAAAGATGAGGATGGAAACATCTTTGTTGAAAAATATGATAATAAAACCTATGAAAGTGGGAATTATGTATATCGTAAACTATCAGATGGTACATGTGAACTTTTAGAGGAAAGTAATGGTAAGAAGTTACTGACTGTTCCTGCGGAAATTGATGGTTATCCAGTTAGTAAAATAGACAGAATGGCTTTTTATGGCAAGTCAGAATATGAATGTGATACAGATAGTGAATATTTTGTGGTAGAGGATGATGTTTTGTACAGTAAAGACAAAAAAATACTGTATAGATATTCAGATTCAAAATACAATGAAAAGTATACCATTATGGATGGAGTAGAGGTGATTAAGGCAGATGCATTTGCTAATCCCTATATCAAAGAGATTAGCATTTCATCGTCCGTAAAGGAGATTGAAACGAAGACATACTTTGATTGTTTATGCAAATCGTTAGAGTGTATTACTGTGGCAAAAGATAACCCATATTATAGTTCACTAGACGGTGTGTTATTTGATAAAAATTTAGAGACTTTGTTATTTTACCCATACAATAAAAAAGATTTGATTTATGAAACACCGGATACTGTCACTAAAATAGCGGAAAGGGCTGTAAATAATAAAAATATTGTTTGTTTTAAAGTCAATGAAAATTGCCAATATATTGTTGGAGACAGAACCTTTTTTCATACAGACAATTTGACGCAATTATATCTTCCAGATTCATTAAAGTATATTGCATCTGCACCAGGGGAAGCGACAATATATGCTCCTTCCTATAAGGTGGCTTATGAGTATGCTGTAGCGCATGGACGACCATTTGTACTAACTTCGGGGGAGTTTTCTTCACCTGTCAACTTAATCGTACAAACGAATTTTAGCATGGTGCAGTTGGAATGGGACAGGAGTAATTATGCAAGTAAGTATCAGATATACCGAAAAAAATCAGGAGACACAACATATGAATTGTTAACGGTTGTGTCAGATATGTCTTATTTAGATGTTTCTGTTGATGTGGGAGAGGAATATTCTTACTATGTGGTTGCAGTACGAAATGATCAGGAAGAAATAGTATATTCTGAGCCATCGGAAGAAGTATCTATTGTGGTGAGTGATAAAGTAATCCTGGATGATGATGGTTATGATATGCAGGGAATTGCTTATTTATTAGATGAAAAAAATAAGACTGCACAGGTAGGATTGGTTGGAACGTGCAATACAAGCAGGTATGAAGGTTATAATAATGGTAAAGTTGCTATTCCAGCTAGTGTTGAGAGTAATGGTGTGGAATATCAAGTTGTCAGGATAGGTGATTATGCTTTTTACGAGAATAGAGAATTAAAAGAAATTGCGATTTCAGATAGTATTGTTTCAATTGGTGAAATGGCTTTTCGTCGTTCGGGATTATCGGGAAATGCAGAAATATCTGAGTATGTTGAGGATATTGGAATAGCAGCATTTTCCGAAATATATAGTTTGGATAACATCTTTGTTAGTGAAGAGAATCAACAATACTCTTCAGAAGACGGTGTCTTGTTTTCAAAAGATAAAAAAACTCTCATTTGTTATCCTTGCGGAAGAAGTTTTAATACAGGAATAACCAGCTGTATTGTTCCGGATACAGTAACTGAAATAGGTGCATATGCTTTTTGTGGTTTGCTTTACTCAAAGATATATTTACCAGATACGGTAGAGGTGATAGGTGATAGTGCATTTTCGATATCCAATATTACAGATATAACATTACCAAATGTTGTGGAAATTGGAGAGTCTGCATTTAATGGCTGTAGAGAATTAGTAAATGTGAATTTAGGTGACAAACTGGAGCTTATGTCCGATCAATGTTTTCAAGGCTGTGAAAAATTGAAAGGAATTTATATTCCGGATAGCGTGAGAAGAGTAGGAACAAAGGCGTTCGATCAATGTGTTAGTCTGGAGTATGTAGTGGGATGCAAAAATACAGAGTTTGGGGACTGTTATCTCTTTTCTACATGTTATGACTTGAAGCTTATTATGTTACCTGAGCAAATAGAGAAATTGCCAGATATCATGATTAGCAATTGTTCCTCTTTGGAAAAGTTATATCTGCCAGAGACAGTTACGGAATTGCCTGATGGCTGTCTGCTAGGTGCTTCTGAAAATCTGGTGTTATATAGTAAAACAGGAACTGCTGTGGAGTCATATGCACAGGAAAAATTATTGGAGTTCCAAAATGTTGAGGAACATGAACATTGTTTGGAATGGGAAGTTTTAGAAGAAGAGACAGATGTGGGAAGAGGGCTAAGTGTTCATAAATGCAGAATTTGTAATTATGTTGCAGAAGTGTCGGCCACTCAAGTTATAGAACACAATATATCGACGGAATGGACAATTGATAAAGAACCAACTTGTACGAGTGAGGGTGAGAAATCCCATCATTGTACGAGGGAAGGGTGTGAATATCGAAAAGATATAACTACAATAGATTCATTGGGACATACATGGAGCGAGGAATACACCGTTACGAAAGAACCAACTTGTACCGAAGCAGGAGTGCGCAAGTATAAGTGTATAGTGGAAGGATGCAAAGAAGTTAAAAAGGAAGAGATACCAGCACTCGGACATGAAATGTCAGATGAATGGACGATAGATAAAGAAGCAACCTGCATAAGCAGGGGAGAGAAGTCCCACCATTGTACGAGGAAAGACTGTGCTTATCGGACAGATATAACCGCAATCGAAAAGTCAGATCATACATGGAGCACGGAATACACTGTTACGAAAGAGCCAACCAGCACTGAACCGGGAGTGCGTGAGTATAAGTGTATAGTGGAAGGATGTACCGCAACGAAGGAAGAAGAGATATCGGTACTTGGACATGAAATATCAGATGAATGGACAATCGATAAAAAGCCAACCTGTACAAGTGAGGGAGAGAAGTCTCACCATTGCACAAAGGAAGTTTGTGATTATCGGGAAGACATAACTGTAATAGCGAAGACAGATCATACATGGAGTAGTGAATATACAGTAGACAGGTATCCGACGGAAACGGAGGATGGAACAAAATCAATACATTGTGTAGTGTGTGATGTCATTAAAGACGGAAGCAATGTTGTAATACCTAAATTAATAAGTGATAAAACGGATGGTACAACAGAAACATCAGATAAAGAGGAGACGACAACAGAAACAAAAGAAGAACTGCCAGCGGTCGGTACAAAGAAAACAGTTACTAGTGGTACTTATAAAGTAACAAAATCTTCCTCAAAGAAGAAGGAGGTCGTTTTTGTAAAACCGAAGAGTAGTAAGAAGACCACTGTCACAATTCCATCTACGGTTAATATGAATGGACAGACCTATAAGGTGACGGAAGTGGCATCCCAAGCATTTATGAATAATAAGAAAATAAAATCGGTCACTATAGGGAAAAATGTTACAAAGATTGGCAAAGAAGCATTCTCAGGATGTAAGAACTTAAAGACAATCACGATTAAGAGTACAACTCTTAAAAGTGTAGAGAAGAATGCAATTAAGAATATTAATAACAAGGCAGTTATTAAGGTGCCGAAGAAACAGTTAAAAAAGTACAAGAAATTATTAAACAGCAAGAGTGGGTATAAAAAAAGTATGAGAGTTAAGTAAAAATAAAGTTGATTGAAATGCCGATAATGTACTGTTTATATAATACATTATAAGAAAAAAGAAGCAAAAGTATTCGGAGGTGGAGGTATATGAGAGTTAGAAGAGAATGTGTATTAATTAACAAGATAGCATTAGCTGTCATTTGTTTCTTTTGGATGTTTGCAGGATGTGCCCAGACAGTCTATGCAACGGAAACAGTTGGGGAAGATGTTTTGGAAGGTAACTACAATGGGCTGACTTATTTGTATAACAGTGAAAAGGTTGTTATTACTGGATATGAAGGTACAGAGTCAGATATAGTGATTCCAGAAAAAATTAATGGAATATATGTTACGGACATCGCGGAAGGAGCATTTAAAAATAATCAATATATTAAAAATGTAAAGATTACGGCTAATTTGAAAAAAATTCCAGAAGGTTGTTTTGAAGGAAGCACCTTGGAGAATGTGGAATTACCAGATAGTATAACTGAGATATATGGGTTTACAAATTGCAAGGAATTGCAATCGATTGTTTTGCCGAGTGGTTTGAAAATTATTGGAAATCGTGCATTTTGTGATTGTGAAAAATTAAGCATAATTCAGGTGCCATCAGGAGTTGTAGAAATTGGAGAAGCTTCATTTGCGGGATGTTCGATTGAAGAAATTGAGTTACCTGATACATTGGAAAAGCTAGGGGATAGTGTTTTTGTTGGATGCAACAAATTGAAAACAGTCGAAATTCCAGAGAAAATCAAAGAATTAGGAGACTATACATTTTCAGGTTGTTCTGCGTTGGAAACCGTTACTTTGCCTGATGCCTTAGAGAATATTGGCTTTTCAGCTTTTTACGAGTGTTCGACCCTCTCTCATATTGAACTACCTGATGAATTAAAAAGTATAGGTGCATATTGTTTTCGAAATTGTGTAGAACTGAAGGAATTAAATTTACCCAATACTGTGACGAATACAGGTTTGTCACTATGTGAGGATTGTAGTTCGTTAAATTCTGTGGTTCTTTCGATGTCAATGGAATTATTGCCAGAAAGGGCTTTTAGTAATTGTTATTCTTTAACGGAACTTTATATTCCAAGTACAGTTGTAGAAATAGATGAAGATGTAGTTTCTTCTTGTGCTAATTTAGTGATTTATGGGGAGTCCGGTAGTTATGCAGAAACATATGCAGATGAATATGGTTTTTCTTTTTCGACAAATGATATGCCTGGGTTGGTGACGGAAAAGGGTTCTAATGAAGAATATGAATATATTATTTGTGAAGATACATGTGTAATTACCAATTATTTGGGATCTGAAACAGATATAGTAATACCAGAAAAAATAGATGAATATCAGGTTATAGGAATGGCACCCAAATTGTTTGAATTTTCATCAATTAAAACGATAGAAATAAAAGCAAACATAAAAGAATTACCAGAATATTGCTTCTATGGAAGCAATATTGAAGAAGTCATTTTACCGACGTGCTTGGA
Organism: Lachnospiraceae bacterium; assembly: GCA_051877755.1. GTDB lineage: Bacteria > Bacillota > Clostridia > Lachnospirales > Lachnospiraceae > CAG-590. The sequence continues at coordinate 56,310 of JBJEJE010000073.1, forward strand.
ACGGATAGGAGCAAATTGTTTTAATTATTGTCATTCACTCTCATCAATATCTCTGCCGGAGAAGTTGAAGGTGCTTGGCAGAAATTGTTTTCAAGATTGTTTGTCTTTGCAAGAATTGACATTGCCGCAAAACATTTTTAAAATTGGTATTGGTGCATTTATGCGCTGTGAATTAATTAAGGAACTGATTATCCCTCCAAAGGTAAGGGAATTACCACTTGGTGTTTTCACATCTTGTACTAGTTTGGAATATGTGGAAATACCGGAAACTGTAATATCTATTGATCAGTATTTGTTTGATAGATGTACTTCGTTAAAAAATGTTAAAATTTTATGTAATATAAATGAGTTACCTAAAAATATGTTTAAAGATTGTGACCAATTGGAGAATGTTGAACTTTCAGATACAATTGAAGTGATAGGAGATTTTGCATTCTGTAATTGTTCGTCATTAGTAAGTGTTAAATTGCCAGCCAATTTAAAAGAAATTAATCAACAGGCCTTTTATGAGTGCTCTTCTCTTAAAAATCTTGTTTTGCCAGAAGGAATGTCGTATATTTGGTCAAGTGCATTTTATAATTGTGTTTCATTAGGAGGAATCTATATTCCTGAAACAACAACCAGAATTTTTGCTACAGCATTTGATGGATGTCCGTTATTAACAATACATGGCATCAGTGGAAGTAAAGCAGAAGAGTTTGCATATTCTAATGATATCCCATTTTCAACAGAAGAGATGAGGGTATATGATGTAGGAAATATGATAGTTGATGGAATAGAATATGTATACGCTGATGATAGAGCATATATTACAAAATATCAGGGTCAAAGTAAAGAAGTAACAATTCCATATGAAGTTGACGGGAAAACAATTATTGGAATGAAAAGTGAATCTTTCCAGCAATGTGAATGGATAGAAAAGATTTTTATTCAGGCAAAAATAAACGAAATACCTGATGCATGTTTTAAATCATGTGATAGTCTCTGCGAAGTCGAGTTGCCAGATGGATTAGAATATATAAGAAGGGAGACATTTGCGGGGTGTTCCAAATTAGCTACGATTAATTTTCCGGATAGTTTAAAGAGTATTGGAGAATATGCTTTTGAGGAAACTGCATTTGTTAATGTGGTATTACCGGACACAATACTTAAGCTGGATGGTGGAGTGTTCAAGAATTGTACTGCATTGAAGACGATTCATTATCCCCAAAATCTTACAAGCCTTGGTGGTGATGATCTGGCAGGTTGTTCTGCCTTAAAGAGCGTTGAACTTCCTTCTGAATTAAAAGGGATTAGTGTAAGGACGTTTATGGATTGTGTTAGCTTAGAATTTATTAAAATACCGGATAAAGTAATACAGATTCAAGCATATGCATTCAGTGGATGTAAGCAGTTGAAATGTATCGAAATTCCTTCGGCGATGAAATGGATTAGAACGGAGGCATTTTATAATTGTGAAAGGCTAACTAGAATGTATCTACCTGATACAGCTGAAAATTTAGCTGATGATGCTTTTAAAAATTGTTATTTTCTTGTGATAAGTGCTCCTAAAGGAAGTTTTGCTATAGATTATGCAAAAGAAAATGGAATTAAATGTATTGAAGTGGAATGCCAAGGTGAGGACTTTACAGGAGACATTTCTTCAGATGTAATTAATGATATGGGTAATGATCAAGAACTGCCAATTGTTTCGGAGAATGGAAGTGCTGTCTTTAGCCCGGGAGCAGTAATTGAGATAAGTCATCGTCATGGAAATAAGAATGTGCAATTTAGTTACAATGTTGTAGGAAAATCAGACGTTGAAAATGATGCCATGCTTCCGGCAATTGAAGATGCTCTTCAAAGTGGTGGTAAGATAATGAATTTTGATCTTGTGAATTCTGATGGTGAAAAAATCTTGTTTAATTCAGAAGAAAACGAAGGAACAGTGACAATTACAATTCCATATACTGCTCCGGTTTCTGCGAATCAGGTGACAGTATATTATATTGCTCCTGATGGAACAAAAAAAGATATGCAGGGAGTATATAATCCATCCCAAAAGACGATTACATTTACAACGACTCATTTTTCTTGTTTTACAATTGAGACAGATGTGGAGGAGCATAGTAAATTAGAGGGACATGGATGGAGTAATGATTATACTATCACGAAAGAACCAACCTGTACGGAAAAGGGTGTTTATCTATATCACTGCACGTGTGAAGGATGTGAAGTTACAAAGGAGGAAGAAATAAAGGCACTCGGACATGAAATGTCAGATGAATGGATCACAGATATAGAAGCCACCTGTATAAGTGAAGGAGAAAAGTCCCACCATTGTACGAGGAAAGACTGTGAGTACCGGGAAGATGTAACTGCAATAGAGAAGGCAGAGCATACATGGAGCACGGAATACACTGTTACTAAAGAGCCAACCAGCACTGAAGCAGGAGTGCGTGAGTATAAGTGTATAGTGGAAGGATGTACTGCAACAAAGGAAGAAGAGATTCCGGTACATATACATGAAATATCAGATAAATGGACAATAGATAAAGAAGCCACCTGTACAAGTGAGGGCGAGAAGTCTCACCATTGCACAAGGGAAGGCTGTGACTATCGAGAAGACATAACTGTAATAGAGAAAAAAGGTCATACATGGAATAGCGATTGGACAATAGACAAAATAGCGACTTGTTCGACACCGGGAAGCAAATCGCATCACTGCACAGAGAAAGGATGTACTGAAGTAAAGGATGTGACAGCGATTCCGGCAACCGGAACCCATGTATATGGAGATTGGAAAGAAACGGTTGCGCCAACCTGTGATAAGAAGGGAATAAAGGAAAGACATTGCACCACTTGTTCTGCAGTTGAAACAGAGGAAATTCCGGCAACCGGATTTGTAATAGGCGGAGAATTTACCAAGAGCAATAATACCTATACAATCAAAACAGTAAAGGGT
>JBJEJE010000074.1:0-14456 GCA_051877755.1 Lachnospiraceae bacterium
ATCTGGAGCATGACGAGGAACGACAGGCAATTGCCAAAAATGGACAGGAAAAAGTGAAAGAAGAGCATAGTTATGCAGTGAGATTACAACAAATAATAAAGCTATCCATAAAACAAATATAACATTATCATTAGAATCATTATAGAAAAGGAGATTTTTATGCGAATTAAATTCAATGTACCAGAATATTCTATTTCAGCAGAATACCAATATACCAACGATCTTTTTCAAGAAGGAAAAGCTTTTCCTGTTTTGTCGATTGGTAAAGACAGCTATATTGAAGAGGCAGTCGCTGAATTTGTTCCAGACGAAAATCTTCTTTACAATATTCAAATTGGTCGTTATTCCTCCATTGCAGGAAATGTCACTTTCCTTGTAGACATGAATCACGATTACCGAAAAGTATGTCAAGGAAGAATCAGCGGGATTCCTTATCGTCGTCCGGAACGAACAAAACGCAAAGGACAGATTATTATTATGAACGACTGTTGGATTGGAGACAATGTAACTCTATTAAGTGGCGTCACAATTGGTAATGGTGGCGTAATTGCCGCCGGTTCCGTTGTTTCAAGCAATATACCTCCTTATGCCATTGCTGCAGGCAATCCGGCCAAGATTATTGGATACCGATTTCAACCAGAACAGATTGATGCATTAAACCTTATTCGCTGGTGGAACTGGCCGGAGGAGAAAATCAAAGAGAATGCTTCTATTCTTTATGGTGACATAAATACATTTCTTTCCAGTGCAATTAAATCTGCACAAACAGAATTATCCAATATAACTCCTGCAAATATTACACCAATTCCAAAAAAGAATTGCGGCGAAGACAAACGACTTCTGTATATTCCTGACTTCGAACAGGATTATCCAACCTATCCCCAGGTAATAGAAGCCTTTATCCACTCTTATTCTGACACTAACCATGAATTACTACTCTACATCAAAGAAGATTCTTTATTAGAGGACAAACTTTTTTTACTTAATCAAATTTTCGAGAAATATGAAGATGCCAATTGTTACATCAATCTGTATATTGGAAACATTGCTGACGAACGAAAGTTGTTTTGTCAGGCAGACTATTATATTACCAATCGTAATCCAGACAATGTATATCACATGGATTTGGCAGATTTATTTAGTCTCTCCATTGTTTCCAGTGTTGATATCCCAATCTTTTTTGAAAACGATATTGAACATATGGTAAAAGCGAAGAAAGATTCATCTGTACAGCAGCCAAGCACCTCCTCAGACAATACCATTAAAGATTTTATTTATTCAGTAAAAACACTTCATAACAACCTGATAGAAACACAGAACTTCTGCAACAAAATGAGTCATTCCCTCTCCCAATTATCTACAAATCAGGTTGCAATGAATCAGGCAGTCAATAATCTCAAATACGAAATTGCTGCACCACACAGCAACTATCGGTATCCAATTGTAAAACCAGGTGAGGAAGCAATTGAACTAATCCTTAAAGAGAAGAAATCCTTGTGCCGTTTAGGTGATGGTGAATTTTCTGTGATTGCAGGCATTAATCGTCAAAAGTTCCAACGAGCAGATGCAAAACTAGGAAAACGCCTTCAGGAAGTATTACAATCTAAAAAAGAAAATATTATTGTGTGTATTCCTGATTTTTATGGGGATTTATCAAAATATAACGACGATTGCCGCTATAATACCCGGGCTTATCTCACAGAGGATGTCCGAAAGCAACATTATGCATTATTAGATTTTAAGAGAACTTACTATGACGCCTTCCTTACCAGACCATATGCCAGCTACATTGACAATAATACAAATGCTCCACAACAAAGATTTGCACATCTAAAACAGATTTGGAATAATCGTGACCTTCTTATCATAGAAGGTGAAAAAACAAGAATGGGAATCGGAAATGATTTATTTGATAATGCCTCAAGCATTATTCGGATTCTTGGACCTGCTGAACATGCCTTTGACCGATATGATGATATATTAAAAGAAGCCTTACAGCAAGACAAAGAGCGTCTTGTTTTAATTGCCATGGGGGCAACTGCCACTGTGCTTGCCTACGACCTTGCCCTTGCTGGTTTTCAGGCACTTGATATTGGACATATTGATATTGAATATGAATGGATGCTGGCTGGAACAGGAAAAAAAACCGCCATAGCCAACAAGTATAATAACGAAGTGGCTGGCGGTGATGTTGTAGAGGATATATCAAATCCTGATTATGAATCACAAATTATTGCAAAATATATTTAATTATTCACTTTCCCATTTGCAAAATACATTTTTTAATTTATTACATGGAACCCCTTTGATAAGTGCTCCACCTTCTGTAGCATTTATAACCTTATCCTTTGCATCCTCACATAACACCCGGTGCTCTATCCATTCACGATAGATAATAAACAATTTACTTGTCGCTACCATTCCACCATTACATGCCGGAACTTTAATCATTTCTGATGTATCTGCTATATGCTCATCCAATGTTTGGGATGTATGTGATTTACTACCTGTATATGCAAGATCCAATCCGATACAGGCAACCTCCTTACAACCCAAACGAAGTGCTATATCTAATGCAATGGTACTAACCGATCCTCCTGTTTCATATAAACAAAAACCTTTTTTCTTTGCATATTCTTCTGCCTTATCATATCCCGCCTGACAAACTAAATACTTTGGTCCTTTGTAAACAGCTGCCAATTTCCTACATGCGGAAGACGCACAAATAATGGGAATATCTAAGTTCTCCAATCCTTCCAGCTGCCGATACATATGTTTTTGAGCATCTAAAAAAACAACATAGTCAGGATATATTTTTAACTGCACCAATTTACGAAATACTGTTCCAACTGCAAGAATAAGTGTGTTGGAAGGACGTTGCTTTAAAAACTCAATATTAGAATCAAGTGATGGCCCCGCTGCCACTAACACAATATTTTTCCCTTGAAAATTCTCTTTCAACTCGTCAACATAGTGCTTACAATTCTCAATATTATCTCTAAAATTACTTGCAAACAAACTCCTAAAATTACGAATTCCACTATCTCTTATAAAGTATTTTTCCAGATATAAATGTATTTCCTCATTCTCAATATGGCGCATTGATGGCTGGTGAATCAATAGAGTTTTCCCCACCTCTAAAAGTTTGACCATACTACTAAAATCAGCATCATATATTAAATTCACTCTCGGGTTATCAAAAAGCCAGTCTAATTCCATACATTTACAAGCTTGTGCTATAACATTTAAGTCTGTCTCTACAATATCGATATAAAGTCCATCATCCAAATTGAGCATAGCCTTTATATGATACCCCAAGCCCAATCCATATATTATATAATGGCTGCAATCTAATGTGTAATACTGTTCAGCAAACCGGTCTCCTGCTATAACCGGATTCACATTTGAATGAAAATAATAGGAACCAGTTTTATCTGTCATTTTTAATGTAGGATGCCCGGAAGACGCAGGTTCAATTTCAATATAGCCACAATCACTGTTTTCCTTTACCATGCGTGCCAAATATGAATCTTTCTGCTCAACCAACTGAATATTCCTTTTCCATTTTTCTAAATTATTCAGTTCGCTTCCATTCCCTATTACGTACTGCTGTAACTCATATAAACATGGTATACATTGTAATTCTATCAAATCACATAACAAAATACAGTCATCCGCTTCCTGTGCAGCCAGCATTCCCTGCAGCATCACTACATACTGATTCAGGTCAACAACATATCCAATTTGCTGCAACTCATCATTATATTCTGCCAATTGCTCCATTAAATGCATTAATGATTCACTAAAATGCTTAAATAATCCCAATCCAGCATGAAGATTCTGCTGTTGAAATTTAGAAATACATTTTGATGCCAGCACTAAACAATCTTTTGTTGTATTAATAATATTCTGCATAATATCCTCCAAAAATTTGCAACAGCTGCTCTGCTCTATTACTCCACAAGTGATTTTCCTTTGCCCAATTGTAACCATTCCGCGCTATTTCTTCAGCCTCTTCTAAATGATTCAAATAATATTGTATTCGCTCTGGCAAGCTATTCAGTTCTTTCAAGGAATATACTAACATTTTATCACTGTCTAAATGATTGTCTATCAAATAGCTTGTTGCATCACTCACAGAAAGTGCACCATTTAACATGGAACATGCAATCCGATCATGAAATCCATTCTTGGCCCACGGCATTATATTAAGTACAATCTTAGAATCTGAGAATACATTCAACATATCCATATAGTCAATATCTTCATGACAAGAAAGCAGTTCTTTATTTGCACATTGGAAATACTCCCAACCACTTCCATATACTTCTACCGGTATCCCCGCACCTAACAAAATACCAATCACCTGTTCCCTATAATATCCACGCATGAAATATTCTACCAACCGGCAATCTGCCATGCATTCAGCAAAATCTTCTTCCTGCACATCCAATCCATATTTTCTAATCACATTCCATAACATTGCCTCTATCGTCATATCTGAGTTTTTGAGTCCCTCTTCAATCATTAAAGACAATACCCCCCGAATGGATTCATCCCCTTTATTGATCATTTCTAATATTTCCTTAGAAGAACGATATGTACCACAAAAAACAATGTTATGCTTTCTTTCCCGAAACGGCCTTTTCGCATAATTTCCTTCAATACCTGCCTGCATAACTACCTCAATCTGAGGAAAGGAATAGTATTGTCTCAAATAATCCTGAAAGCTTGAATCAACACATATACATCCTTTTTGTCTATTAATCATATCCAATCTATCATAAAGATGCATGGGATGATCTACAATATAACTAAAATACGGTGCATCCAGTTTTTCTAAAACCGTTTTGCCATCAACATCTATATTGGGAAATGTCTGATTTAAAGAAAAGATAACATCATACTGATTATGCAGAGAAAATTCTATATCCCTGTCTAATGAAGAACCATTTCCGATAACATCAACCTCAATCCCCATGTGACGCCATGCTTCTATTAGTTCTCGGGCAAAAATCTCCAATGCTCTATAGGAAGATAATGGCAGGCTGACCAATATTCTCTTCATATCGCTTCTCCTTACCAAGTCAAAATTCATATTTATCTTAGATATGTTTCAATGCTTCCTTTAATTCCTCTACCCCAAGCCATTCTACATTATTACCGGAATTATACTCAAAACCGTCCTCTACCAGTTTTCCTCCCGGCAGAATATTTCCGTCCTTTGCCCAGGAGTAATTCGGATAAATGATATAATGCTTATCATATTCATAGGTAGAACGGGAATCATCCTTTGTAACCATTACCTCATGAAGCTTTTCTCCTTCCCGGATACCAAACTCATCTATCGTACAATCCGGAAGCATTGCCTTGGCTAAATCCCCAATATGAAACGATGGAATCTTGGAAATATATGTCTCTCCACCACGGGATTCCTCTAATGCTTTAAATACCAGTTCCACTCCCTGTTCCAAAGTAATCCAGAATCTTGTCATACGAAGATCTGTTACTCCAAGAGTTGTTCCACCTTCATTAATAATTCTCTGCCAGATTGGAATTACAGAACCACGGCTTCCTGCCACATTACCATAACGGACAACAGAAAATACCGTTCCTTTTTGTCCACTATATGCATTGGCAGCAATAAACAGCTTGTCAGACACGAGTTTTGTTCCACCATAAAGATTAATCGGATTCACCGCTTTATCTGTAGACAATGCCACAACCTTCTTCACTCCCCGGTCAAGTGCCGCTTCTATTACATTCTGTGCACCATGGATATTGGTCTTAATTGCTTCCATGGGATTATACTCACAGGTTGGCACCTGCTTCATGGCTGCTGCATGAATTACATAATCTACACCATCAAAGGCACGATAAAGCCTGTCTTTATCTCTCACATCACCAATAAAAAAACGTACCCGGTTCATGTCTATCTTATCCCGGTATTCTGTCTGTATCACACTTTGCTTATATTCATCTCTGGAATAAATAATAACCTTCTTTGGTGTATATTTTGCAAATATCATCTCCAAAAATTTCTTTCCAAAAGAACCTGTTCCACCAGTAATCAATATTGTCTTATCGTTCAGCATCTTCTAACCCTCCATTATCTTATCCATATACTCCGCAATCCTTTTTGCACCATTACCGTCAACCAGCTCCTGCATTCGTCTGGATCTGCGTTCACGAATCTCTTGGTGTTCATTATACATGTAAAGAGCTTCTATACATTTTTTTACACAAGATTCCATATTCTTATATGCATTTCCTGCATACTGCATATAATCATTCTTCTCCCAATTAACTGCACCATCCTGATTGTCTGCCACTTCTAAGCATATGGTGGGAATACCACAGGCACATAATTCATACAGTGTGGTTCCTCCTGCAGAAATAGCAATGTCACATTCTCTCATCCAATCAGACATATTCGTTATATTCTCATGAAGCTGTATATTTGAATATTGCTGTCCTAATGCGTACAGATGCTCCTTATTCTGATTAAAACATCCAATAATGACATGATACTCCAACTGCATTAAAGCACCATGCTCTATTACCTTATCTAAAATATTCCCAGTTACATTTAACTGATCTGTGCCACCGGTCGTCACTAAGACTTTCTTTACCAATTCATGCATGCTATACGGCTGATAAGCAAATTCTTTCCGCAATGGTATATAGGCACTGCCCAAAAGCATCTCCGGCATTCGATTTTCCCGCCCATATAACTCTCTATAACGTTCACTCCCAGCAAATGCACTATAATTGATTAATGTATGCACTGCATAATCAAATCGAAACAAATCATCAATATAAACTATTTTAGTATATTGTGACAGCTTTTGCAAATATTCTTTTGTAACATAATAACTATCTAATAAAAGTACTTTTACTCTATGCTGTATTATGTATTCACATAACTGCTCTGTCTCCTGATTCAGGTCATCCCAGACAGAATACAGTACATGCATCTGAAAATTCCTTGACTGGATTAATTCTCCCGGTCTGTTGTCCGCCACAATAAAAACAACCTCAAGACCAAGTTCCCTTAACTGTTCTGCAACGGAAAGACAGCGCATCACATGCCCCGTTGCAATAATTTCATTACCATCCACACGTATATATATTGTTTTCATTTCATCAACCGCTCCACAATCCGAGTTGTCTGCTCCACCACATAATCCACCTGATCCTCTGTCATATCCGCAAACAGCGGCAGCGTAATGGCTCCTGCATAGAATTTTTCTGCGTTTGGGCAGCATACATCCGCATAGCCATGAGCCTGATAATACGGATGCTTATAAACCGGGATATAATGCACATTAACACCTACTCCAGCCTCCCGGAGCTGCTCAAAAACAGCTTTCCGAATATCTGTCGGAACCTGTATCATATATAAATGATAACTGCTTAAACAATCCGGATGCTGGTAAGGGGTAATAATATAAGTATTACCAGCAAAACCCTTATCGTATCGTGCTGCCAGCTTTCTTCTATGTTCCGCAAAACGGTCTAACTTCTTCATTTGGGAAATACCCAATGCACACTGGATATCTGTAATCCGGTAATTGTATCCCAGTTCTAACTGTTCATAATACCATGGACCATCATTGTTCTGCAAAAAGGCTTCCTCTCTGGTAATACCATGTGTATGAAATAATTTCAGCTTTTCATACAACTCTTTGCTATTGGTGGTGACCATACCTCCCTCTCCAGTGGTAACCGGTTTTACCGGGTGAAAACTGAACGTTGTCATATCAGAAATGGAACCAATCCGTTTTCCCTTATATTCCCCACTGATTACCTGGGCACCATCTTCTATGACAATCAGATTATGTTTCTTCGCAATCTCTGAAATTGCATCCATCTCACACGGCTGCCCTGTATAATGCACCGGAATAATTGCTTTTGTTCTTGGAGTAATCTTTCTTTCAATATCCTCCGGATCAATGTTATAGGTATCCGGTTTGATATCCGCAAAGACCGGAGTTCCTCCACAATACAGGACACAGTTAGCAGAGGCTGCAAAAGTAATGGGGGAAGTAATAACTTCATCTCCTTCTCGAATTCCCGCTGCAAGACAGGCAATATGTAATGCCGCCGTTCCATTGGATACTGCCACTGCATATTTTGCCCCTACATAATCTGCAACTGCTTTTTCAAATTCTGTTACCTTTGGTCCTGTGGTTAAATAGTCAGAACGCAGGACATCCACCACTGCCTGAATATCCTTTTCATCAATTGATTGTCTTCCGTATGGTATGAACATAATAGCCTCCTTGCATCTGTTCTAATCTGTTATCTCTTTTCAAATGTATCACTGCATCCCCGCACTTCTGCGTTCTTCATACGTCCATGAATCTCAATATATTTTCCTTTTCGTCCGCATGGGCAGTCATCCTCACCTAATACACATCCTACATCTTCTGTCAGTATGGAATGCCCTGGATAGGATTCCGGTATTGCAGATAATACCTGAATTACGCCTTCTGTTCCATTTGGACAAATTGAAAAGTCCTTCATATTCCGCACCAAAACATCTGAATATATGCTGGCATGCAGATGTCCTTCTTCACATTCCATATAAACACATCCCGTCTGTTCCACCATTCCATAGTAATCATGTACACTGGTAATCCCACAGACTTCCTTTAAACACGTTTTAAACTGTTCCTTTGAAACTGCCTCATTTGCTAGCTTCTTCCATCCTCCACCATGTATCAATACACCATTTTCCAATGGGAGATAATCCCCGGATTCTTTCAACTTTTTATAAAAATACTGCCAAATCATAAATGTAAATCCAAAAAGAAAGATTGTCTGATCCTTGTATTTTTCTAAAAAAACATGCAATTCTTCCATATTCAGATTCATATCATCATCAAAGGCATATATCTTTTTGGAACCAAAAAGAGAAAATCCCAAAATACCTGCTCCTCTTGCAGAAAACATTGCCCGGTTTTTAATCACTGATGGACAATCCAAAATAATCATTGGCATTCTGGAGCCACCCGTAAAATCTGACACAATCTTTGTCAAAACTTTCTGCTGGTTATTTGCCGTTTCTTTATCCAAATATATTTTGGAAACCTGCTGTCCTGTTGTTCCGGAAGAAGTCATTGTCTTAAATACCATCTCATCCGATATACTTTTTAACGATAATTTCTTAAACAGGGAGACTGGCAAAAACGGTATGTTCTCTAAGCTATGGTATTCTGTTTTTCCGCCATACAGCTTGTCCAAAAGGGTTCGATACTCTGTACATTTTTCATAATGCAAATGTGTCAGTTCATTCATGCGCTCTAATAGCAACAACTGCTTTTGTTCCTGATTCCATTCATATGGGCTGTATGACAATAATTTGCTAAAATCCACTCCTATCACCCCAGCTTCTGATAATTCTTTTTGCCGGATTCATTCTTTGGAATCTCCGCAATATAATGTACTTCAAAGGCTTTCCAATTGAGTCCTGTCTTTGATGAAATAAACTTTGTCACTTCGTCTTCTATTCCATCTTTGGTAACATAAATCTGCATATGGTCATCCTCTCCCACGCAGGCACATTCTATCCCCTCAAACATACTCTGTATCATTCTCTCAATTTCATCCAGATTCACCCGGTTTCCATATATTTTCAAAAATCTCTTTTTACGACCTACAATATAATAATATCCATCCGCATCCATTTTCGCCATATCACCGGTAACCAAAATGCCATTTCGTTCATCCCCTTTTGTCAGATCCTGTTGACATTCCGCATAACCAAGTGTGACATTCGGTCCTTCATAAACCAATTCACCTACTACATCCGGTTTTGTAATCTCTTTCTCATCTACATCAATCAAACGGAATTTACCACCAGGAATGGCAATTCCCATACTTCCGTACTTCTCCAAAGAACGTTCATACGGTAGATAGGACATTCTTGCCGTGGCTTCCGTCTGTCCATACATTACATAAAACCGTTTCTGTTTTGCAATGGCATACTCCGCATATTCTTTATGTAATTCCGGTAACAACTTGCCCCCTGCCTGGGTCATATAGCGAAGAGATGGCAGCTCCATACGAAAAAAACGAAGTTTTTTTAATATCTCATAGGTAAAAGGTACCCCTACAATCGAGGTTGCCCCCTGACTTTTAAAGAATTCCCAAAACTTTTTCTGCGCATAGCTTTCATCTGTCATCAATATAGTTGCACCAGCCAGCAGATGACTGTTGATAACCGAAAGTCCATAGGTATAATTCATTGGAAGCATGGTAATCGGACGTTCTGTCTCATCCAACTCCAGATAGGTCATAATGGATTTTGCATTTGACTCAATATTAACATAAGTCTGTCTCACTAACTTTGGACTCCCTGTAGAACCGGATGTTGTAAGCAGCAATGCCAAATCTGGATACAAATCCACCTTGTTATCTGCATAGGAAAGCATCACATACCCGTACTTGGAAATTACAACTTTTCCCTCAAATTCTCCTGCCATTTCTTCCGGCAGCCACAGAAAATTAGGCTTATATGTATCAAGCAGATAAGAAAGCAATTCTTTATCCAAATCTGCACTTAATAAAAGAGGAACATTTCTTGATGCTAAAAATGCCACATATCCCATCAGAGAGCCAATCCGGTTATGACATAAGGAAAAAATAAGCGAACGCTCCGGTAATAACTCCTTCATAGTATTTGCGAATGTAACACATTCCCCATAAGTAACCGTCTCACCCGTATCGGAAATTGCGGCCACTGCATCCTGCCTTTTCTTGTCCAAATCCAAAAACATATAATCACCTTCATCCTTTTAATCCGGGCAGCTGCCCCCTCTGCTGTCTGATTCTACTTCAATAAAAAACTCACCATTTTACTACTATCATTATATTATTCTTACCACATTTCCGCAACCACAACAAAACGAATACCGTTCTCTCATTCCACAACATTCTGACATCAGATTTCTGTCACGATGATTCTGCTCATCTGTGCAATCAAATCATAACCATCCCAAATCACATCAATGTCCAATGTTTTCCCAAATGGAACAATCCGGTCAATTCCGGAAAAAGAATTCGATGTTATATACTCCTCTAATTGTCCTGCATCTATACCATAATACGCACAGGTCTGTACCTTCTCATTCGAGAACACATTTAATTCCTCTATACTTTGTAATGGATATTGAAAAAACATTCCGTATTTTCCTCTAATATCTGTAATATGATTCTCCTCTAGTCTTTGCAAATTACATACATAGAGTAAATTATCATACCTCTTTACCTTTGTGACGGTTTTATCCTGAATCACCTTTTCACAAAGAGATGTGTACTTTTCACTTACTTTTATGTCTGCTAAATCATACTTTCTTGCCGTCTTTAAAATCTCTTCCCAAAAACTCTCCTGCACAGTCTCCCACTCTTCCTGTATCATTCCACTTAATTCCCAGCAAATTAAATGCGGTGTGGAACAGGCATTCTGGTCCATCAAATAGGTATCATTATAAAATCCCTCTGCTATGGTTTTCCGTTCCTTCTCATCTGCATTCTTCCACTTTACTGCATCCACAATACCAAATGAATACCTGTCTGCAAAAGTAATTTCTGTACTACGTGGTGGAAGTTCGGATGCCCGGATTTCACGAATGGTTTCATCTCCTCCCCAGATCACCCGCACATTACAACTTTTTGAATACATATCGGTTATATCTTTATCCCTCTCATATCTCACAATAGAGGTCATTTCATATAGTTTTTGAAATTCCTCTCTTCGCAAACATTGATCCAGTACCCTGCACATACATTCTACCTGTGGAAATTGCTTTGTAGGAATTCTCACAATATTTGCATTCCCGGCCAGCAGTCCAAATGCATAGGTAAACATACAATTCACCGGCACATTGGATGGTGCTATGTGAAACACAATCCCTCTTCCAATACAATTTGAAGCCTGCGCTCTGCTCTCAAATTCCTGTTTCTTTTTCTGAATGTTTGACTTTCTTGCCCAAAATGCAAAAGTCTGCACATCGGGAAACTGACGTGCCTCATTATCTTTCCGCAGCTCAGATGCAAATACATCCAAAAACTCACAAACCAAATCGGAATATGGCTGCAGAGGATTTTTCTTCACTTGTTCTACTCCACAAATAATCTGTATACTCATTGGCATATACCTCTCTATTCTAATATATCGGCGTCATGGGCTCATATCATCAATATTTATCTATCGAAAAATATTCGCGAATTTATATTTTTCTATAGATAAATAATTATTACATATATATTTCTACAAATTCTTTAAATCTTGGAAGCACAAATGATATTTTCCCACGTTCCTTTCCATTCACAATTCCCTTTTTTATCAATCGGTCTCTATATACAGAGAATTCGTTCTTTTTCATATCTGCTTCATTGCGTACAGATTCCGTTTTATTGTCTGATTTTGCAATCGCTATCACTACACGTCTGTCCTTTTCCGATAATTCTGACCAAATCTTATTATACACATACTCACTTAAATAATAGTCAAAACGTACCAGTTCCTCTGTGTAGTCCTTTTTGCTTTCATAACAAAGATATCCCAAGACCTGAAAGGCAAACGAATAGCCACAAGTAACATCCGCCATCAAAAGTGCTACCTCTTTACTAACATTCAGATTCTGTCTATAACTTTCTGCCATCATTATTTTATTCAGTGGCTCTAATTCCAGTTTTGGAGTCCTCAACAAAAAGGTAACATTATCTGCATTCTGCAAATCACTTATATTCTCATAAAGTCCAGTCATAATCAAAAAAATTGGCATGTCTTCCCGCAAAAGCAACTGAAATGTATTAGAAAATATTTTCATATTCTCATTACTTACAACCTCATCAATTGCTATCAGTACTTTCTTCTCCCTATCTTTGATAACTTGAAACATTCTTTCTAATGCTGTCTCAATATCCGTTATTGGAGGTGCGGTATTTAAAGATACTCCGATATTGAAAAATGATAAATTAATATTTGCAGAATCAAATATTCCCATTAAGGGATTGCTATTATATAGTTTAGCAGCTAAAGACTGTAACAAATCCATCCCTGAATTCAAATTAACGACAACCCAGGTATCATCCTCCTTCAATCGATTACATATCTCTGAAAGCATTACTGTCTTACCGATTCCCCTTACACCAGATATAATACAGGCCTGATAACTTGGATAATCCTCTGAAAAATCTTCAATTATTTTATTTATTTGCGAAATTCTTGAAACTAATTGTGTCGGTTCCTTGCCAAATGTAATTGTATATGGATTTTTCATTTTTATACTCCTTTATACTTTGTTTCTATTTTTATACTCATTTATACTTTTGTTTTTGATTTTATACTTGTTTATACTTTGTGTCAACGTATAAATCAAAAAAGTTCCGAATTCATTATTTATTTCGGAACTTCTTCATAACATATTCTCTTATAATTCATATGATGTGAGTGTCAAAAGTAATTTTGCCATTCCCGGATACACTACCATTTCTGAATCTAGTGATTTCAAGAATGGAATTGTTATCTCTTGAAACGTCTTCCTAATTTCTCTTTATATTTTCAAAAATATATATCAATGCTTATGATGTTTTTCCGCTTAAAGCTTATGGTAGTAAAGTCAATCTTAATTATACAGTGGCATACAAAACTGTTTCATCTGGCCATCTACTATGATGCCTAATATAGAATCGATATTCTGGAACCATTTTGTGCAATAAAAATGGCAATTCATATATATCACTTGCTTTGTGGTAAACGCATATTGCCAACTGTGGCTTATACTTCTTAATCGTTTGTTCTGCTCCCAACAAAGCATTATATTCCGCACCTTCAATATCCATTTTAATAAATGTAACTTTCTCTTTAATCACTTCATCCAAAGGCATACACTGTGCAACACAATCTCCTCCTTGATTTAACGAAGAAGATGTATTTGCTGCGGTATAAGAAATCTCTTCTTTCTTATTCCATAGTCCATAATTATATACTTTTACCTTTTCAGTATATCCCTTTTTAACAATGTTCTCATAATTTTTTCGATCCATCTCAAAGGCAATCACCTTATCATATTTATTCTCTTGAAACGCGACAAATTCATCTATTGTTCCACCATCAAAACATCCACCATCTACAAAAACTGCATTGGGGTCAATGGTCAAAATATTTTTCAAAAAATACTGATTCGGTTCACAGATATCCTCATATGAGTAATCATACAGCGCCCTCTTTTGAAATATAATATCTACCAACTCTTTTGATTTTTCATCAGAAAGTATTGATTTTAATTGAGGAATATTTTCTTTAAATCTTTCTAACTCATATTCTTCTCCGTATTTTCTATCCTTATATCTCATTCTCTCTGAGAAAAAAATATCACCCCTATATGCTAAATAATCTCTCGGAATCTTTAAGCCAGTAAATATAAGGCTTTCAGATTCCTTTT
>JBJEJE010000075.1:0-2819 GCA_051877755.1 Lachnospiraceae bacterium
CTTATTTATCGAAATTTCTTAGTTTCTTTTCCTTGAATGATTCGTTTTAGTCCATGATAGTGCTTTGTGAACATGATGAAAGAAGCCAGAATTAAAATACTACCAGTTATGGCACCTTTTTGCCAGAAAGCAAATGGTATAGCAATCAGTGGAATCAAAATAGCACCAAGAGGCAAGTATCCTGTTAATATTGTAATGATACCGCCAGTCAGACAGCAAATAGTTCCCCATAATGGCATTAATATTATCAGCCAGGTACAAGTAACAGTTACTCCTTTTCCACCGTGAAATTTTCGCCAAAATGGATAATTATGTCCGAGAATTCCACCAAATCCAGTATATAAAATAATCTGATCTGTAGCGGTTTGCCCTGTGATCATCCACACTAGAATCATAGCAACAAGTATTTTTAATATATCACCGATAAGAACTAGAATTCCCTGTTTTTTTCCTATCTGGGACATGACGTTTGCCATCCCCGGATTTCCAGTTCCAACGAACTGTATGCTTTTACCAAGGTATTTATAAGATACTGCTTCTGCGGTTAAAAAGCTTCCGAATAGATAACCAATCACTAAGGATAATATTATAATTTTCATAAAATACCTCTTATTCATGAAAAGATCATAATTGTTATAGCAAAAACAAGAATTGCTGTTAAGCTTCCAATTAAAAATTCTCGTATGGTATGTCGCTTTAAAGCTACAGATGCCCAGAATTCAATCAGATATAGACCAATGCAGATTAAAACTGCGGGAAAACCAAAGCAGTACGATAAGAACAAATATGGCATGACACAACTGCAGGCGTGACCGCTTGCTTTTATTTTAAATCCCTTATTCAGGATAGTTAATAATAATACTGCAAGAAAGTATGAGGTCACGATCCATCTCATCATTTTGGAACAATTCATGAGATAACTGCAGAACATGGCAATAAGATAGCCGAGTAAATTAAAAAGAAAGGCAATGTTCCTCTGGCGTTTCCTTAAACTTTCAGAATCTTTTTTCATAAAGAAAGAAATCGGATATGCAAGGCCGGGGATAACGGCAAGGCAAATGATAGCCATACATAGTTCTGATGGAACTGCGAATTCGTTTCCAAGAGAATAATATAAAAGTAGCAGCATGGCTATTGCAAGAATGGGAGGAACTGTAATAATTCGAATGAATTGTGCGGCTTGATTTTTCATATGTGTTGTGCTCCTTGTATTTTATATTTTCTATCATAACATATCAAATTATCTTCTTTTTTTCTATAGACAAATACCCCTCCGATATTTAAAAATTTAGTACCTGTTTGAGAAAAATAAAGATTCCAGTTAGACAAACATCTATTATATGTCTGGTTTTTAGATATTAGTTCCTGTTTTGTCCATTGTTGAATTGCATAATTCGAAATAAATTGATATTACAATCAAAAGTTTTCACAAGGAGGTAGATTTTTTGAAACAGTTAAAAACAGCAAAAATCGGATATATCCTGATATCTATTACATTTTATATTACCGGATTGTGCTGTATCTTCCGTCCGGACATGATGTCTGGAAATGCAGAAATTGTAGCAGGTATTATTTTAATTGCCTATGGGATCATCAAAATCATTGGCTATTTTTCAAAAGATCTCTATTGCCTTGCTTTTCAGTATGATTTTGCCTGTGGGATTTTTCTAATGGCGTTGGGTGTAATTGCTCTCTGCATCATGGGAAAATATAATGGTTCCAATTTGCTGGCTGCTTTAGGAATTTTAATCCTGCTGGACAGTCTTCTTTCTATTCAGACATCCCTGGATGCTCGGAGGTTTGGACTGGCAACGTGGAGGTGGATACTATTTCTATCTGTATTATCCGGAACTTTAGGTGCGTTACTCTTAATCAGGAATACTATGTTTGTTGCTGGATGTGCTCTGCTGGCGGAAGGAGGCATGAGACATTATATTGTACATTGTACTGTAGAAATTTCAGGAACAGGTTCATAGAAATAAAATAGAATTGATTGAATAATAAATAGTATAAACGATAAATAAAAACATAGGAGGAATATACAATGAATGCAACAAATACTTTGAAGAAACTGGGAATTGAACAGACCTTTAATTACATTTATAAAGATCCGGACAAGAACATGACGAAGATTATGGATTGGGCCGATAAATTTGCGGATGGGGAATTTCCCTCCCAGAGAAGGGCAATCAGGGAAGCTATCACGAATCCTGATCATCCCTATTATAATTATATTCGTCGCCTTTTTAAGGAAGTGGACCCGAATGTGACAAAAACCCTTGCAGTAAACCTGTTTATCAATGCCAGTCTGGTCGGATGGAAGAAAGAAGAAGAATTGAGGAAAAAATATAACTGCAATATTCCCTGGGCGATTCTTCTGGATCCCACATCTGCATGCAACCTGCATTGTACCGGCTGTTGGGCAGCTGAGTATGGGCATAAATTAAATCTCACATATGATGAAATTGATGATATTATCCGGCAGGGGAAAGAACTTGGTGTGTATATGTATATATATACCGGTGGGGAACCATTGGTCAGGAAAAAAGATTTGATCCGTCTCTGTGAAAAACATTCGGATTGTGTTTTCCTTTGCTTTACCAACTCTACGTTGATCGATGAAGAATTTGCAGATGAGATGCTTCGGGTGGGAAACTTTGTGCCTGCAATCTCATTGGAAGGATTTGAGGAAGCAACGGATGGACGACGTGGGCAGGGTGTGTACCAGAAAGTTAGAAAAGCCATGGAACTTTTAAGAAGAAAGAAACTGGTTTATGGGATTTCCTGTTGCTACACAAGTGCGAACTATGATTCGATTA
>JBJEJE010000076.1:0-14353 GCA_051877755.1 Lachnospiraceae bacterium
ATGTTCCCGTTGTTACATTACTTTCATAGTGGCCTTCTGTTCTTGCAGGGCTATTATCTTTATCCCATACATTATAGCTGGCCTCAATTTTCAATTTATTCATGAGCGTTTTTTCATTTAAACCACAGCCAAATTTCAGATAAGAATAAATAACACTCGAAATACATGCTAATGATTCACCACTCATATTTACTCCATCTTCACATGTACAATCAAGACCCGTTCCCATTTCTCCACTTACATCTGCAATAGCCAAAATATCTTCATCCAGCCATGTAAGGAGTATTTCTCCCTTTAATCCTCCCTTTACCGCAACTGTAATTCCATCTAAGTTATTCGAAATATCAAGATTAGAAATATTTTGTGTATTGTGATTTTTATTTACACTTATACCTAATCGTGAGTCTATCTTCGCAGTAACCGAAACCGAACCAGACGCTGAAAATACAATATAGTATTTTAGTTCAACCTTAAATCCTTTTCCAATTGGTACTGCTTTAGAGAATAATTCAAAAGATTTTTCACCTGAACCACTAAGTTCACCTGAAATGGTAACATGATTGTCTACATATACTTTCAAATATTCTATTTTTCCTTTATTACCTTTAAAATCAAAAGATGCATCTGGATTTTCCACCCTGACAGAAATTGTGGCCTCATCTCTTTGAAACGAAAGTGTTCCTGTTTTCAAATCAATACCAATTGTTCCACCATCTTCTTTATTATCTTCACTCGCCAGTTTTAAATCCAGATTCTCTTCATTGTTCTCATCAGGAATAAATGTCACTCCTTCTGCTAAAACAACCTCTCCTTCTGATGATTCTCCTCTGATATGGAATGATTCAAATACCTCTCCAATATCTTCAATTGCTGAACCAATAATTATAATATTTCCTTCCGTAATCATCACATCATCTATATGACACGAAAAACCCTCTGGATAATCAGCATTCGCAGGCAGATATATTGTTTTACCAGCTTCAAATTGTTCATTATTTTCTATAAGTGGTAATGTTATCTTATATCCAGTATCCGTTATTTCCACGATATAATCCGTAATATCTGCTACAGAATCCATAATTAAGTCTTCTGCATACTCTATTTCCTCTATTGGCTCACCGGATATTTCATTTTGTGCTTTTATATCTTTTACTTTCTGTAAGATTACTTCTCCATTTGACTGAGTAATCTTCTTTTCAGGATAAAATCTGCCATCTTCTAATGATAATAACCCTTCATCAATTGCAAGCTCAACCAATGCTGGATATGCCACTTCATCAATATCATTACAATCCAAAGAGTATGTATCACCTACAACAAAACCCAATCCTTGAATAGTTGTTATGGCTGCAAATTCCTTAGTTACTGCCGCTTCTGGATGAAACAGTTGAACAGCATTGTCTGTGCCTTCCTGCTTTAATAGTCCATATACTACTGCTGTCTCGACAAGTAATCTTTCCTCATCTGTTTTTAAATCACTATATGTATATATTTCACTTTGATTTGCATCTTTCTTGACATTATCCACAGATAAACAATCTATCTGTAATGCATTTAACAAATCTTTTATCCAATCTATCCTTGTATACTCAGAAGTATCTTCAGGTACTTCCGGATTATTTTCTGTCGTTTCTTCTGTCGATTTTTCTGTTGTTTCCGTAGTTGTCTCTACAATGCTTGTAGTCGTCTCTGTCGTCAGCTCCGTATTACCAGGCTGTTCTGCAGTTGTTTTCTCTGTTGAAGCAGATGCATTTGTTACACTAACATTGATTTTCTTACTAATTTTCTTTCCTTTTTTATTTTTTGCCATAGTAGTTACTGCAATAGTTGTCCTGCCTTCTTTTATACCGGTAATTGTAATACTATTCTTTTTTGCCGAATAGCTTACTTTAGCAATTTTTTTATTTTTGCTCTTAACAATAACGCATTTACTTGCTTTATTCACCACTTTAACAGTCGGCTTTACTGTAACCTTTTTCCCTTTTTCCAATGTTACACTTTTCTTTACTGTTAACGATTTTACATATTTCTTTGATGATGCTTCAGCCTGCACAGATAACCCTGGTGTAACTAATACCATAGATAATACCATAACACATGTCATAATCCATGCCATGACACATTTTACATTCTTCATTGATTCTCCTCCTTTGAAATACGTATTTTCTTCATTATACTGATTTTCTTTTTCGTTACCATTATGTTTCTACAGAATCCACTTAACTTACCATTAACTTAGAAGATGCACCTTTCTTTTTAAGCAGCTTTTTATATTCCGTTGCCTTCCCTTTTGGCACTTTTACTTTAAGTTTTTTAGATGTTCCTTTAAATGCAGAAACACCTACCGTCTTATTAGTAAGATACTTTGTTTTTATTGTCACCTTTGTTAACTTTGACGATTGAAAAAATGCCTTTTTCCCGATCGACCGTACAGATGCTGGAATTGTTATTTGGGTAAGATTCTTACATTTCGCAAAAGCATATGCCCCTATTGTGCCCATATGTTTATTTAAAGTAACTGTTTTAATATATTTATTCCCATAAAATGCTTTTTCAGAAATCGATGTCACTGTATATGATACATTTTGTATTTTAACAGTATCCGGTATTGTAATTTTTTCTTTAGTTTCTTGCTTATTTCCGATATATTCAAGTGTTTTCTTTTTTTGGTTTGTTATCATATAGGAAATACCATCTATTTCAATTTTGTCCCCTTTTTTTAACTCCTCCTTTGCTTCCACCACATCAATTTCATAAGTAAATATTTGCTCTGCAACAGATACTGTTACTGTCTGCTTTCCTAACTTCGAGGTGTCATAACCGGAACATCTCGCGACAGGAATATTGAACGTCTCTACATAATTATCTACATTTGTTACCTTCAGCTTTCCGTCACAGCTAAACTCTTCTCCTAACTGGAATGTAGTTTTGGTCGGTTTTTCCTCCCACTCAATAATAGAAATCGACCTATTTGTAAACGTTATATCCGTAAAGACATAATGGTTTTCACCAAATTTCCATATTGGTTCACCATACACTCTATTTGTTATATCCAAAAAACGCCAAGATCCATTACAATATACCATATTCCATGCATGTAGATATCTGTAACCATCCGACTTAAGAAAATAACCATCTAAAAAGCAACATGGTATTCCTACTGACCTCATCATTATTTCACATAATAATGACTGACCCTGACAAACTCCTCTTCGATTTGCAAATGTTCCTTCTGCAGTATATGAAGCCTTTTGGAATTCATAATCATATGCAATATTACTTTGAAACCAAGCACATATTGCTCTTATTTTTTCTTCGTCTGTGTTACATCCCTCTACCAGCTTTTTTGATGTATCTATAATCTCGTCAATATTGTATAAATTATAAAAGCCGATGTTTAATCCTGCATAATTTGCCGGATCTATATCTTTTGTTAAATTCTCCATAACCTTTTTTTCATAAGCCCCAACTGAGGAATATACAAAATACAAAGCATCCTCTTCATTTACCAAACAATACTCGTCTCCGTCAAGCACAATGACATAACTCCCCTGCAACAGATCAGAAAAATCTAAGTTAAAAGTTGCCAATCCATTTGGGAATTTCTCATAATACCATTCCATATCACCAGACAACTCTGCAACCAAAAGACTCGCTTCTGTCCCAATATCATCATGTTTTATTGCTTTTAGCTGCTTACCGATAATCTCCACAGACCAGTACCCAGAAACATGTAACTCACTGGTTTCAAAATATGTAATACGTTCATTTTCTGCCGTACCAAGTAAGGAAACTTGTTGATCCAGCAACTCTATCTCCTGTGCATTAACTGTATACCCAGTTACAGATGTTCCCATGATGATCAACAGTGAAACTAACAATATTAGAAAATATGACCATTTTTCGACTATTTGTTTTTTTATTATTTTCATCTTTTTTATCCTTTTCTCAAACTGTTATTTTATCTTAATTGTAATTGTTGCTTTCTTTTTACTTCCATCAACCGCACAAGCAGTCACTTTTATTTTCTTCCCTTTTCCTGCACTCTTTGTCTTCACAACACCTTTTTGATCAATGGTTGCATATTTCGTATTGTTTACACTCCATTGCAATCCCTTATAAGCTGTTTTCCCTGTTGTTTTTATCGTTGTCTTTATCTTAACTTTCTTCCCAGATTTTACTGTTTTAGGTGCATTTAACCGGATTGATTTTACAGAATCCTTCACAATCTGCAATTTATAACTTGCACTTATCTTAGGTATTTCATCCTCCCAGTTTGTTGCAGTTATTATAACCGCCTTTCCTATTCCATCTTTGTAAGCAGTAACCACACCATTCTGAGAAACAGTAGCATACTCCGGATTACTACTTTCCCATTTTATATTTTTATTATTATAATTTTCAGGAGTAAATTGTGCCTTCAACTTTATATTCTTACCAGCAGCAATCTTTCCAGTATCACCAATCACCGTCAAGTAAACTGGTTTGTCCTCCCTAAACCATTGAGAACAACGCCAACAATAATACTTTCCAATCCCTGTTCCATAAGCATCTGGAAAATATTCAAGTGAATGTCCGGTAGGTGCAACTTCTTCTACGATTTTTTCACCACACACCCGGCATGTAGTTTCTAGTATTCCCGGTTCTGTACAAGTGGCTTCTTTTGTAAGAATTGTTCCCAAAATCGTAACATGTCCTTGTGCAGGGACTATTTCAAACTTTGTTGCTCCACATATTACACAAGTATACTTTTTCTCTCCATCTTGTGTACAAGTTACTTTTTTACTATTCTTTCCTTGGTCATATATATGGGTAAAACATGGTTCGACTTGCTCATCACTACGTACCGTTCCAGCATAAGACCACATCTCAGTTTGAGACAAATCAATATATAATGCTGGGCATATCCCCAAATCATTTCCTATATAACGACAAGATATACTTCCATCTCTTTTAACTGATAATGTTTCCGGCATATTTTCTCCACCAGCGGAATCCCCTGCACGCAACCACCATTCTTGCACAGATTCCGCATTACTCATATATACATAATCTGATCCCTTTCGAAATCTTGTTTTATCACTAGTCTCTCCATTATCCGAAAAACCATATAGAGAATTCGTTATTTCCTCAGCGGACAACAGGAATATCTTGTCCTGTGTATCCTGGCAGCTACCGGTTCCATATTCCTCACAGGCATTATTAACAACTGTTGAAGTAAGAATAGCTTCTTGTTCTTCCGAGCTAAAAGCTTCGTTAATGAAGCTGGTGCATTGATTAACACAATTATGATTAATATCATATTCATCATATGCATTTAACCATTTTCTTATATCTGAGATATCCCACGAAGCCGCGTACCCTTTGTAATAACACCTGATATCAAGGCAGACATCCGATACCAACAAAGCTTCATTTCCATTAACAGCAAGCACACGCCATTTAATTGGTTCATATTTAAAATAATCCGCACCACCTTCTCCTGAATTATCATTGTACCAAGACAAACGGGCATACTTCGTTCCATCTTCGTCTGTGAATGGTCTTTCCCATGAATTTTCATCCGGTTCCTGAATGGGATAATATTCACTTTGGTAATAATCTCCAAAATAAATACAATCCCATGTAACTACTCCTTCACTATCTATACTTGGATTCTGCAATGTCGTAGCAGCTTCAACCACAGATATATTTCTCCCATGAACAATCACTTCTAATGAAATCAACATTATGCCTGCATATATTGCAAATAACAGTTTCCTTCCTAATATCCTTTTCATAATTCCTCCTTTGCCACCCAAACCCACATATTGTTTATTTTCATTTTTATTATACAGAAAAAAAAGTCCAAAAACCGACAATGTAACTTTTAACCTCGATATTGTAACTATTTGTAATGTAGTTTTGTGTATCAGTTGAAAGACAAAAAGGCACTCCTACAGCTACTCACTGTAGAAATGCCTTCTAGTCCTTTTTAAAATAATATGTCAAACCAAACAAAAATATTTAAATCAACTTTTAATCCTCAAAATACGATACATACTCCACCTTATATGGACTTCCCGGAAACAGATAATCAAACAAATCCACGAAATAGTCATCTGTCATGCTTGCCATGAAATCCACCACCATCTGTTCCGGTATGGTGGTTCCCAAATACTGTTCATATCCATAGGTTGCCGTATTCTCTTTCACAAATTCAATGTGATGCTTATAAATAATCGAATTACCATCGCCTGCCTTCATATCGGCAAGCAGCTTGTCATACATCATATGGAACATTGGCCGTATCTGCTCATCATAAATGCGATCCACCTTTTCATTAAAGTAAATCTTCTCGTAATTCTCTTTCTTTGTCGCCTTGATTGCTTTGTAATATGTATCATCCATTACAATACAATCCTTGCCATAACTATTCTCCACAATATTCACAATCAGATTATTGATAATCTCCGGATTGCTCTTTCCAAATGCCTGTTCATCAAAAATACTGTCATTTTCAATCAAATTTGCCCGTTTAGCATCCTGCCGGTCTTTTCCCAGATAAGCAATCATATCACAGATTCGCACCACACACGCCTCCAACGTATATGGTACTAACTTACCAATCGCCTGTTCATCTACATAACACGCCTCATATTTGGTATCAAAATGGACAAAATCCTCCATTGGCACCGGCCGATACTCCTGCATGGCAAATTCACCGTTATGACAGAGAATCCCATCCAGCGTCTGAAGACTTACATTCCGGTTCAAAATGCCGTCTAATACCCGGACACTGTGTACATTATGATTAAAATACCGTCCGGTATGCTCCTGTAAACACTGGCTTAAATACCGTTCTCCTGCATGACCAAATGGCGTATGTCCGATATCATGCCCAAGGGCAATAGCCTCGATTAAATCCACATTTAAACCAAGTAAAGCACCAATATTTCTTGCAATACGGGATACTAACTGGACATGCAGTGCCCGCCTTGTAATATCATCATTCTTATAGAAAGAAAATACCTGTGTCTTATCCGCATAACGGTTATAATACGGTGTATGCATGATTTTTTCAGTATCCCGGACATATGCCGGACGAAGCAGCTTATTCTTATCCCAGTCCTGCTTTCTGCGAATCGCATCTTCATTCTTTGTCCGATAAGGGTTCTCATAGCCTTTTTTCCGGTCTTCCATGATTCTTTCCTGTAATTCTTCTGATAAATCAAAATACTTTCTCTGTTCCATTTCTGCCTCTTTCATTCTCACTGCATACAACCTTCAGACTCTGACACATTCCATTCTGTCATCAATCCATATAGTTCCCAATAAATTCAAAGGTCTTATCATAATAAGTATCCGGATCTGCATATCTGCAGTCCTCATGGGTTCCCGCCTCAATCGTCAGCACCTCATGGGTAGAAGCAATCGCCTGATCCAGCTTTGCTGTCATATCCTCAGTTACATAGGTATCATTTTGACCACGGATCAACAGAATTGGTATGGAGGTTTTCTTTACCTGCTTGACGGCATCTGCCTCTTTCAGACTGTAACCAGCCCAGACCTTCATAACCGGATTCATCATATTCATAAATGGAAATACCGACAATTTTTCATGCCTTATCTTATACTCCTTCTTGGTTACATCCCATGCACTCGTATATGCTCCCTCCGCCACGATTGCTTTAATGGAGCTTTTTACAGGTTCACCGGATAGCATCAGTGCTGTGTCTGCCCCCATATCGATTCCGTGAATCACAACCTCTGCAGAAGGATTTTCTTCTAAAATAACATCAATCCAGTTAATTACATCCAGCCGGTCCAGCCAGCCCATGCCGATAAATGAACCCTCACTCTCACCATTTGCACGCAGATCCGGCATTAAAATATTATACTCTTCCTCCGCATAGTGCATTGCAATATCATAGATATCCGCCATACTGCCATTATAACCATGAAGGATTACTACCCATTTATTATTGGCATCATTGAGCATAATCTGCCTTGCCACTAAAATGCTGCCATCATCCGCCTCCAACGTAAGCTTTTCACGCTTCACCCGGCTCAGCCACTCTTTTACTTTTTCATCCTCACTGGATTTGTTGGCTGCGACTGCACCGGACACTAACATCCCTTCCGTACACTGTCTGTTCCCATTCCGTCCACGGATCATCATATTTCTGGAAAGAAGAAATCCTACCACACCCACTACTAACACAACGAATACTGCCAGCTTGAAAAGTGTCCAGATACCCTCTAAAGTAGTCCCGATCACCTTCCCCACTGTCAACCTGTCTTTCTCGATTTCCACTGGTTTTATGCTGTTATCCACATACACATTATCTTCCAGTTCTAAGGCAACAGCAGCTTCTTCTTTTGCTTTCTCAATATCCTTTTTTATAATATTCTCTTTTTCTGTTTTCGCTCTTACTGCATTTTCTCTCTCAGCCTTTTCTTTTGCTTCCTGTTCCGCTTTTTCCTTCGCTTCCTTCTCTCTGGCTGCTTTCCCTTTTGCTTCCTGTTCCGCTCTTTCCTTCGCCGCCTTCTCTCTGGCTGCTCTCTCTTTTGCTTCCTGTTCCGCTCTTTCCTTCGCCGCCTTCTCTCTGGCTGCTTTCTCTTTTGCCTCCTGTTCTGCTCTTTCCTTCGCCGCCTTCTCCCTGGCTGCTCTCTCTTTTGCTTCCTGTTCTGCTCTTTCCTTCGCCGCCTTCTCCCTGGCTGCTTTCTCTCTGGCTTCCTGTTCTGCTTTTTCCTTCGCCGCCTTCTCCCTGGCTGCTCTCTCTTTTGCTTCCTGTTCTGCTTTTTCCTTCGCTGCCTTCTCTCTGGCTGCTTTCTTCTCCTCTTCTCCAATTGGCTTGTTGATCTGATCCTGTGCCGCTTTTAAAATCTTCTCTAACTCTTCATCCGTAACTTTTTCTTTTGCCTCATTCAAACTCTTTCCTGTAAGAATTTCATTCTCCATACAAAACCTCCTCAACGCCTACCTGTACTCATGTATTATGGAAAGTATGTGTTTCACCTCATTAACCGGTACCTGACCCGGAGCAGAAGCCTGTCCTGCCGCAGCAAATGTTACCGCGGATCCAAATATTTCCCCTGCAAGGCGGCTGATCACGCCCTTTCCACCCATGGACATAGTGATAACCGGCTTTGTTCCGCCAAGCTTCCTGTATTTTACAGTTGCCAAAAGCAGACTCAATACATCTTCCTCCTCTTCCGGCATAACTGCAATCTTTGGTATATCTGCACCGTGCTGATCCATATAACGCAGTCGACGCAAAATCTCCTTCTCCTCCGGTGTCTTTTCAAAATCATGGTTACTTGCCACCACATAAACTCCATTGGCATGGGCAGTCTCGCAAATCTCCTCTAATAGCCCCTCTTCCATAAATGCTTCCACATCAATCAAATCAATATAACCACTCTGGCAGGCTT
This sequence comes from Lachnospiraceae bacterium, assembly GCA_051877755.1. Lineage (GTDB taxonomy): Bacteria > Bacillota > Clostridia > Lachnospirales > Lachnospiraceae > CAG-590. Next base: position 9,418 of record JBJEJE010000076.1, read on the forward strand.
TTCCACAGAGATTCTTATAATCCTCCACAGAAATAGCAGCTTCTCCGCCCTCCTGCTTTGTCCGGAATGTAAACAGTAAAACGGTATCTCCAATCATCTGGCGAAGTTCCTTTAACAGTGTCATCACTGCCTCCGTATTACCGGCACCCTCAAACCAGTCCACACGCAGTTCAATCAGATCCGGTGTGCTCTCTAAAATACGTTCCCCATAGGATAATATCATTTCTTTACTTCTTGCCACAATTGGTACACAAACCTTTGGCATTCCTGTTCCAAAGGAAACACCTCTTACTTCTATCTCTTTTGTCTGCATTTCCGCACTACTCCTATTATTTTTTTAGAATATCATAACATATTTGTAGAAAAAAGGCTATTTCTTAAGAAAGGCTTAAGAAATAGCCCTCATTTAATTATTCTTCTCTCACTATCTGTCTTTATGTTTCGGTCTGCCTAATCATCTCTTTCCATTAACCTTCTGGCTTCCAGTTTTGCTACTGCCCCATCAATCTGCTCCCGCATGGATTCTGTTGTATTGGTAGTTTCACCATAATTCAGATAAGCTAATATAGTAAGCATCTCCGATTCACTGTCCACAAAATATCCTGTACCCTCCTGTTCCATATTACCAACATTCTTTACCAGTTCCAGCATCTTATTGGGCATCATCCTGTAATCCCATGGTCCAACTGTTCTCTCCAGCATACATTTCCTCCCTCGTTCTTCACTAATTTCTTTTTTATTTTCTGTTTTTTACAATTCCCGGTTCATCAATAACTGAATTCATTACTCATCCATCAGAAGCTGTGGCCTCCACCACCGCCTCCGCCGCCTCCGCCGCCGGAACCTCCGCCGCCAGAACTTCTGGGACTATACACTCTGTCAGAATGTGTCTGCTGTACCTGAAAATTCATCAGATTTTGTCTTGCAGTTAAACCTTTCAGAACTTCCTCATCAGAAGGTTTTCTCGTCCCGGAAGAAAGCCGTACAATACAATAATTAATTAACAAGGCAAAAACCAATGCAAGCAGACCATTACTTATATATTTCATAGGCTGGGATATCCGTCCTCCCTCCAACAGAACCAATTCCTGCGAAAATGCCGCTGCAGCACAGGTGTAGTAATCTCCATTTGTGGCATATGTATAAATATTATCTGTAATCGTGTCAGCCCTTCCCTTTGTAATAATGCGATATACCGAACCATTACTAAAAATATAAAGCATACGATTGCTCATGTCAATCAGGAATATGGTTCCACTGTCAGAGCCAAACTGGCTGTAATAGTATTGCTGAGCATAGGATGATGCCGTAGTACTATTCCTGTCTGTACTATGAAATGCCACATTTCCATAGGCAGTGATTCCCTTCATGTCTTCCAATAATAAACTGCATTGTTCACGGCTCAAAAGCCCGGCCGTATCCTCCACCTTTGCACAGTATCCTGTATCCGGATTACTATATTCCAAACTGTTTTCCTGTCCCACAGGCTCTATGTCATCTGTCATATATTCCAATGAAGCTTCATTTGCAGAAGAATCCATGCTAAATATCTTCCTGTCAGATTCATTCTCTGCTGCAATACTGTAAACAGGCTTCACCAGACTGATTCCAACTGCCGTCGCACCAAGGAGAACCCAAAGCAATAATTTTCTCTTCTTATCCACGGTCATCACCTCCCCGATAATCAAACTGAGGCAATTTCCTTGTGGAAAGGATATTATATTTCTTAATCAGATCCAATAATGTAATCACAACCGCTGCCAGGAGACCTAGAACCCCTCCATAATAATATATGTCCGACACCGGATGTAATGCTGTAATCAACACCGCTGCTGTCAAAGTCAATATAGTCCAAATAAAACCAGGGCACGCCTTTCCAGATTCCACCTCTTTCCAATAGGAAATCCCTTTATAGCCTATAATCCCGGAAATAATCAGGATTATAAACATAATAATACTTTCCGTTATATTTCCTGAAACACCTAAGGACAACCAGACATTTCGAAATTGTACAACAAAAACCATTCCCAAAATAAGAACTTCAAACGCTAATCCCTTTCTATTTCCCTTTTGCTGTTTCTTCTTCTGTTTTGCTGACTTTTCCTTTGTCCATAATTGTTCTTTTGTCATCACATAAGGCTCTTCCCCCTCCAAAGCGGATGCAGCTTCCAAGGATGCCTGCCGTTTTACATGTTTTTGCCGTAATCCCTCCAGAGCACCTTTGTCATCCTCATAACCCTCTTTCGCTGCAATTTCCTTAATCTCCTTTTCATAAATCAGCAGCACCACTGTAGCAATAACAGAAATCACAACCAGCAGCACGGAAGGTGTCACCGTTAATATCAGATTAAGGAAAAAGAAAATCGGCACTGCCAGCAGCAAAGAAGCAATCAGATATTTGCTGATTTTTATCGGCAAATCTGCTACCACCTTTCCTGTCTGCCCATTTACCGTTGCATAGGCCACCCGGTCTTTGTTCCGGTAGGACAGAAACCATACAGGAAACATTGCCAGCTTTGCATCCTCATATTGGGTATGGTACTTGTCCGACAAATTTCCGTAGTCACCCAGATTATAATGTCCCAATTCCATATCCTTTTCCAGATACTGTTTTGTCTGGACATTCGCTGCATTTACTGCATCCTCCACATAAATGTCCTTACCCACATCTGCCATATCAGCATAGAATCCACTTAAAAAGGAAGGTGTAAATTCCTTCATCCGCTTTGCATCAAAAGGTACAATCCGCTCACTTATATTATCTGCAAAGGAAGCGGAAGCATCATATGGTAAACCGCTATAATCAAAATCCAGATTACCTGTCAGATTATAATGATCTGTTATCACATAATCTCCGCTCCGATGCGATGTTTTACCCAACAGAAACAACGGACCCTGCTGGGTAACATGATATACCCAGTAAGGCATATAGATTCCCCGAAAACTCTCAATAAACCTTGGATTTCTAAGTTCTTTCGGTGCAAATACTGCTTTTCGCACACGTTTTATATATTCTGATTTACAGTCTTCCTTGGTCTTTTGGAATGGAATAATATATGCCGGTCTCTTTTCTCTTTCCAGCCGGCTGCTTAAAATCGTAGATGCTCCACAAAAACTACAAAATCCTGCTGCAGTGGTATCCGTACTGTAAATCTCTCCACCACACTGGGGACAGGTAAAAACCGTAACCTCATAATCATTTTGTTCCTCTGCATCCTTATCCTTGGTAATCTCATAAGGATTTATCTTAGTATTGCAGTAACCACAGGCAAGCCGCTGGGACCGGATGTCAAACCGCAGATTACCCCCGCAATTCGGGCATTCATACATATGTAACACCTCTTCCTTATCTTCCGAATAATCTATGTCAATACAGAATCGTATATGACATGTTTGTTATACTTTCATATTTCACATTTTGTCTATGCATTGATTGTTTCATATAATTGGTCTCTTAATTCTCAACAAATTGGAGGTTATCAATTTCTACAAGTTAAAATTATATCTAAATAAATTCTGCACCTGCATCTTTTAATTGTTTAAAATACTTATTTTTTGCTTTAACAAACATTGTACCGATAGCGTTTTCATTAACGATTACTTTATACCCTTCTTTAATTGCTCCTAATGCAGTCAGAGCAACACAACCTCCACCATCAACACCTACAACTTCAACGCACTCAATATCACTTTTTTTCAAAAATTCATTAAGTGCGGAATTGGAAAATGCATTCCCTTCATATTTTGTAAATATATTTTCTGATACTATCTGAAGATTATTAACTAACTCAACATCTTCCGTACCTTCATATGCATGAAATGGTGCAAATTTATTTAGAAAATTATTCTTCATTACATTCTTAATGTAAATAACCATGTTGTCTTTATTCGTATCAATAACCTCATTCACTGCTTCAACAAGGTCTGTATTATTATACTTAAAATATGTGGCATGATTGTCCCCCACACAAACATTCTGCATATCAATTACCAGCAATGCCTTTTTCATCTTCTCAATCCTCCACAGATTCTTATTTTTACACTTAATATACCATTTCAAAAATATTATTGCAACTTTAACAAAATCTATATTATATTTGTTTCTGTATCTATCATATTGCTGCTAGCACAATTATTTATCCCCGCCCGTCGTGTTGCCTTGCTTGACAATGCTTTCCTAAACATCCTTATTACTTGGCTCTTTATCATCCACATTGGCACAATATAATTTTCTCTATCAAATCATCCAGCGACACGTAACCTCTATCTATGTCTTCCATCAGCTTCTGAAGCGCGTAGCAAAGAACGAACCTGTTCGAATACGAACCGTAGGTTCGTTGTATGAAAAAAAGCAGGGCATTCTGTCCTGCTTTTTCATACAATTAACGTGCGTGAGAGGGTGCACGAGGTCCATGGGACCTCGGTTTTGCGCCGACCGGAGCAGAGCGGAGAACGAACCTGTTCGAGTCCGAACCGGACTCGAACAAAGAAAAAGACAGGACTTTTGTCCTGCCCTTTCATACAATTAACGTGCGTGAGAGGGCGCACGAGGTCCGGGGGACCTCGGTTTTGCGCCGACCGAAGCGGAGCGGAGAACGAACCTGTTCGAGTCCGAACCGGACTCGAACAAAGAAAAAGACAGGACTTTTGTCCTGCCTTTTTCTTTTATCTACGTGCGTGAGAGGATTCGAACCCCCGACACCTTGGTCCGTAGCCAAGTGCTCTATCCAGCTGAGCTACACACACATATTAAATAAAAAGTGCCGGCGACCGGAATCGAACCGGTACGGGAGTATAAGTCCCGCAGGATTTTAAGTCCTGTGCGTCTGCCAGTTCCGCCACGCCGGCATATTTACCAATTCACTATGTGAACCGATAAATAATGGAACCTACAGGGCTCGAACCTGTGACCCTCTGCTTGTAAGGCAGATGCTCT
>JBJEJE010000077.1:0-14161 GCA_051877755.1 Lachnospiraceae bacterium
CATAGGTCGAACATCCTTGAGAAAAAAGTGTAAAGTAATATTGACAATATCATTTCTTTTGGCTCGAGCATGGATACCTCTACTGTTCCCGACTCAGTATATTCTTCAATTTCATCGTCACCATACTCAATATCTACCATAGCTTCTTCCGTGTTTTCACCTATAACAACTGTTTTCTTCTCAAATACATTCTTTGCCGAAAACTTGTTTAACAGAAAATGGATGTAATCATCACCTTTTCTACGTGAATACTTAAAATAACTAATCCAATGTGCTCTTAGGAACTCATCATCCGAAAGAGGCGCTTTGTCATTACGCCCAAGCTGATAGTATACCTCTTTCCATGCATCATTAATCTGCGTTCTGAGATTGTCTTTATCTATTTCATCAAACTTATCATCTGGATAAAGTGTTGTCAGATAAATAAGTCTGTTCTTCAACAGTTCCAAATTTGTTAGATTCTTTCCACGATGATTCATTGTTTCAAATGCCACAAATACATCATAATCATCTTCGATTTCGTGGATATTAAACATAAGCCTTAATGTCAATTTTAGATATAGGTCACTTAAACCCTCCATTCCTTCTGTGTCATAAAGAGCAGACAGGTTTTTTCGAAAAAATGACTTTGCAAATTTCAGATTTTTGGTATAGTAGGTTTCAGCCACCGTTCCAGCAAATGGCTCATTAAATATTCTATATCGTAAATAATCTGCACTTGGATTATCGACCTCATATCCAAATAGATATGTTGTTATCTGATTATTCGGCGGTCTATGCTGACATATGTATTTTTCCACTACGCTTTTTAATGTGTCGTATCCAAGAACTATTTCATAATCATTTTTATCACTGTTCTTTTCACGTGCAAATTCTACAACCTCATTAAGTAAAATAATAAATGTTGTTAGTCTCTGCTGTCCATCAACTATATGACACGCTTTAAAACCCTTATCCAACATCCACAAGTCACTGCCCCAGTTCTTAGTTTCAGTTCCTTTAAGTACCTTCAACGAAAGCAGACCAGTATAATGGTATCTCCCCTCCTGCAAATTTATCAGATCATCCCAAAAATCTATCAGCTGAGACTGCTGCCACGCATAGCCACGCTGGTAGTCTGGAATTCGAAACAATCTATTTTGAAACAAGAGTGATAACGATTGTAATTCACTTGCCATTTTTCGCACCTCCATATTTTCTATCTCAGCTTTCTTTCTACCAAGAATATCAAACGTTTAATTCAGCCACACAAGACAGAAATCCGGCTGCCGAAGCAGCCGGACAATCAACATCCACTAATTATTATTCACAAACTTTACAGCCGTTCCGTACGCCATAACCTCTGCGGCTCCTGCCATAATCGCAGAAGTTGCATACCGAACATTCACAATGGCATCTGCTCCAAGAGACTCTGCCTGCTGAATCATACGCTTATTTGCCAGGGCTCTTGCATCATCCATCATCTGGTTATACGCCTTCAGCTCACCACCCACCAACGTCTTAAAACTCTGGGTAATATCATGTCCCACATTCTTTGTCTGAATCGTACTTCCTTTTACTAATCCTAACATTTCAAGTTCTTTGCCTGAAATATAATCAGTATTTACTAAGATCATCTTCCTCACCACTCCTTATCTCATTAATTCGCTGTACGCATACAAAAATCATCACACCCATTAATGCAAGGGGAATGATTCCGAACAACAGCTTGCTTATCGTACCCGGCAAAGCAGCCAGCAAAACCATGAAATAAAGAATGTAATATAAACTGAAAATCACTGTGATTACTACAGTAACGGCAATCTTACTATCATGATTATTCATACCCTCTTCCCCCCCTTTTGTACATTATGTATTTCTATTATAACCTCTTTTTAACCAATTGTCATCCTAAAATATCATAGGATAAACTTATCCAGCACCTCGCCTAATTCTCCTACAATTTCTTCATTTATCTGACCATTGGTGCTTGCCGTCTGCATTTTACCATGAATACTTTCCGAAGCTTCTGCAACATTTGTAATGCCTGCGGTTTCCTCTTCCAACACCGCCATAATCTGGCAGATATGCCCTTCAATGGCAGCCATATGATCGGATAATTGCTCGGAAAGCTTTCGGAACCCTTTTAGCTGGTTCATAAACTCTACCGAATCATTATGATAGGACTGGCCGATTCCCACCATGTTATCGTAATCCCGGCTAACCTCCGTCTCAATAAACTGAATCATTTTCTCTGAAGTATGCACCAGATCATTGACCGTATCCACAGTAAACTGGTTAATGCTCTCAATCTCCATTGCTGTCCGTGCTGTTTCGTCTGCCAGCTTGCCAATCTCATCCGCCACTACCGCAAAACCTTTGCCCTCTTCTCCGGCTCTTGCCGCCTCAATACTTGCATTTAATGCCAGTAATTGTGTCTGCTCTGAGATATTGATAATGTCTTTTGTTAACTTCACAATTTTTTCAATCTCCATGGAGGCCTCAATCCGATCCGCAAGTGTTCCCGATATTTCTCCAACCACCTGACTCATCTGCATCTTTGAAGCCTGACAGGTTTCCATAGCCTGCTCTGCCGTGTGGCTGACATCATCTGCATAATCAGCCCCAGACTTCGTCTGCCGGTACAAATCCTCTGACATACTTTTTGCAGCCAATGCCGCATTCTGTATCTCCGCAATGGAGGAACCGTTCTCCTGCATTGCCTGTGTTATTTCATTCAAAGTATGGGAAATCTGGTTTAGTTCATCCGTTGCTTCCTGAATCTCCTGATTTGTCTGATTAGTTGCCCCCTCTAATTTTTCTCCATTATCCTTTACGGACAACATCATGCTTCTAAGCTTTTCCATAAAGGAATTAAAGCTGTCTGCCACATTTTCAATCTCATCTCCGCTATGTATTCGGATTTCCTGTGTCAGGTCTCCATCACTTCCTGCCAGTTCCTCCATTTTCCGATTAATGGTCAGCACATTCCGCGCCATCAGCCGCCCTAGTACCATTGAAATAATAAATGCTGCCAAAATACATATAAACTCTACAATCAGCAGGGTTTTCACCATTTTATTCACCTTTTCATCGATGATATCTGTTGTACAGTCCACACCTACAATCGCAAGTACCTCCCCTTTGCCATCCGTAACCGGTGCAAAAGCACTATAAAAGCTGCCCCATTCATCTGTACTCACCTCGTCATCTAAGGTTACCTCGCCATTAAACGCCCCTTCAATCTTATCATAGGTTTCATACTCTTCTCCGATGGCGGCACCCTCTTCTGTGTCCGCATCTACCACAAACTGTACGCTGTCTCCCTCTTTCCGCATCGTATAGATATATGCCACATCTTCATCCACCAAAAATGTCTGCAACTGTGCAAGGATTTCCTGATACTCTTCTGTATCCTCCTCACCAGCCTGAAGCTCAATAAGCTTTTCGCCATCAAGCAATGCAGCAGCCGTCTTTGCCACAGATGTTGTATGGGACCGGCTGACATTCAGCAGATAATTCTGCATGTACCGGATACTGATCACACTTACCAACAGGCTTACCGCAAGGGCAGTCAGCATTGTTGTAATTGTAATTTTCCAGCTTAACTTCATTTTTCTTACTTTCCCTGACATACACTTCTCCTTTTGTATACATTTTTTAATCGCGACAAATTACTTCCCATTATAGGAATTCATTGCCTGTCCTACCTCATCCTGCACCATCAGACCCACTGCCTTACAGGCATTGTCATATCCGGTTTCCATCAAATCCCGTTCCTCTACAGAAAATCTGGATAGCACATAATCTGCTAAATCCATTTTGGGAGGCTTCATTCCTACACCCACACGAATTCGAGGAAATGCATCTGTGCCCAGATGTGCAATAATATTCTTCATTCCGTTATGCCCGCCGGCACTTCCCTTCTCCCGGATGCGAAGTCTTCCCACATCCAGATTGATATCATCATATATAACAATAATATCCTCTGGCAGAATCTTAAAATAATTGGCCACTGCCACAACACTCTCACCGCTTAAATTCATATAAGTCATTGGTTTCAATAAGATAATAGTCTGACCTTCTATCCTGCCTTTTCCGTACAAACCCTTATGTTTCGCAATATCCACTGCAATATTGTTCTGTTTCGCCAATTCGTCGATTACTTCAAATCCCACATTATGACGTGTCTTTTCATACTTTGCAGTCGGATTGCCCAACCCTACTATCAGTTTCATAATCGGTTCCTCATTTTTCTGTCTTTTAAATAATTTAAACATCTATCTTGTCCTTAAAATCTCTTCGGCTTCCTTCAGCTGTTCCGGTGAATTGACACCTTTAATCTCATCCACATTATCCACCACCATGGTTGCCACCTCACCAAGTCCTTCTGACTTCACAATTTCAATGGTATCTGTTAAATAGTATTCCCCTTGGGCATTATTGTTTGTAAGCTTTGCTAGTGCCTGACTTAATATGGCAGAATCAAATATATACATACCGGAGTTGATTTCATCCACTCTCTGCTCCTCTAAAGTCGCATCTTTTTGCTCCACAATTTTTACAAATTTTCCCCAGTTATCTTTGATAATGCGTCCATATCCTGTAGGATCGTCCACAGAGGCTGTCAATACTGTAATTGCATTTCCTTCTGTAATATGTGTTTCCACCAGTTTCTTTAATGTTGTGCCTGTAATCAATGGTGTATCTCCACAAAGCACCATGGTAATACCTTCTTCGCCTATGAAATCACTGGCACATTTTACAGCATGACCGGTTCCTAACTGTTCCTTCTGAAGAACATATGTCACCGAATCTCCCACTGCTTCTTTTACCAGTTCTGCCTTATGTCCCACCACAAGACAAATATCAGAAGATTTTGCTCCTGCCTCCATTGCTGCATCTATCGAATACTGCACCATCGGTTTTCCCAGTGCTTCATGAATTACCTTCGGCAATTCCGATTTCATTCTTGTTCCTTTCCCTGCTGCCAAAATTACTGCCTTTACTCTTGCCATTCTTACACCTCCATTACAATGTTTTAAGTATCTTACCATATTCGTCCTATTTTTTCCACCCCGGCAAACACTTTACCATAGAATAAAAAAAACGAAGTCCGCAACAATACGGACCTCGTCTTACTTCTCCCGAATACTACTTCGATTCTCAGATTTATTTACTTGAAACCGTTCCCTTTGATTTGGACTTGGTTATCAATTTCTGATATTTTCCGGTTTTCTTCTTTGGTGCCTTAATCTTCAATGCTTTATCATTCCCATAAAAGGCTTTTTTTCCAACACTCTTAAGATTTTCAGAATTAATCTTCACACTCTTAAGTTTTTTACACTGATAAAATGCATACTTTTCAACAACCTCTATATTCTTTCCCAGTGTAATGGATGTAATCTTCTTATTGTTTAAAAATGCACATGCACCAATTCCATAAACCGGATATTCTTTTCCACAAATCTTTATGGAATCCGGTATTACAGCAGTACTCTTTGCTTTTGTTCCATTCTCAACATAAAGAACCGGTTCATTCTTTACATATTTGACAATGTAACCAATTTTTCCTTTAGTAAAACTATACCCTTCTGCAAGTTTAGCAGCAGAACGTACCTCCTCCGGAATTGTAACACTGTCCGGATAATAATAGTAATATCCGGCATTCATGCTCATCATACCGGAAGTCATTGTCATATCCATTGCGATCAACCGATAATCTGTAACACTAATGGAATAAATACAGGTAGATGTCTGTCCATTCTCCGTCATACTGGCTGATACCTGATAGCACTCTGTATCCTGTCCTTTTACAGAAACGGTTTTCTTACCAATATAAGTATAAGTCAAAGAAGTATCCACCTCAGTGGCTTCATCTGTATCTGTTCCTGTATTTTCCTCTAAATCCTCCTTATCCATAGGTTGGAAATAGTATCTGTTTACAGTTGGATCATAGCTGTATCCCATCCCAGCATTATTATCCAGCCACACCTTAAATTCCTGTCCGCCCAAAACCATGCTCATGTAAGTAATATTCGTATTCTGATCCATGCTGATATCCATAAGCATCTGGTTATCCATCCACATTTCCAGTCCAATTACTTTAACCGTTTCCATTGCCGTAGATGTCTTCTGTATCAAATCATTGGCATCCACATTATCTGATCCCTGTGCCTGCACTCTAATACCACACAACATAATACAAACTGCAATTGTTAATAAGAACCTCTTTTTCATTCTCTATTCCTCCTTTGCACAAAACAATAACTAATGTATTCCATATTGTCTGTTTTACAAACAACGAACCCCATCCGAAAAAATATAACATAAGCCGAAGATTCTATCCTCTTCGGCTTATGTGTTATCCCATAATTCTATGTACTTTCCGCAAGCAAGCTTTTATCTACCGAAATATCTAATATGCTTTTATAGTATAGATACCTCTAAACTGCTTCCCCATCATCCTCTAACAGTGCCTTCTCGTATTCAGCCAAAATCAGTGATTGAATACGCTCTCTTGCACTTTGGTTAATCGGATGTGCAATATCCCTGTAGTCCCCATCTGCTGCTTTACGGCTTGGCATTGCAATAAACAATCCCTTTTCACCCTCAATTACCTTAATGTCGTGCACTGCAAACTCATTATCTAATGTAATGGATACAATTGCCTTCATTTTTCCTTCTTTTGTAACCTTCTTAAGTCTGATATCTGTAATCTCCATTGTTACACCCCTTTGTACTTAAAATCCTATTGTTCTCCAGAAAAGGACCTATAATGCGTAGCGGAAGTTCTTTTCCACAACGACCTTAATCTGTCCCGGCTCCGCCGTATGAATCGTATTGGCACGTAATGTATCACGGCTCTCCACAATACAATTCTCAATAACGGAATTATCCCCAATGTGCACATCATTCAAAATGATAGAGTTGCGAATCACACAGTTATTACCCACATATACCTTCTTAAACAGCACTGAATTCTCCACAGTACCATTTACAATACATCCACTGGCAATCAAACTGTTATTCACCACTGCATCACCGTTATATTTTGCAGGCGGAAGATCCTCCACCTTAGAATATACATCCGGATACTGTCTGAAGAAATAATCCCTGATATCTTTCTTCAGGAAATCCATATTGGTCTTATAGTAAGATTCAATGGTTCCAATATTTCTCCAATAAGAATCCATCTTATATGCATAAATCTTCTTAACATTCTTATAACGGATTAAAATATCCTTAACAAAGTCTGTTCTGCCTTCCTTTGCACAGGCTTCCAGAAGTTCAATCAACTGTCTTCTGCGGATTACATATACACCAATAGAAGCGGTTGAGGTCTGTGCCACCAAAGGTTTCTCCTCAAAGTCAATGACCTGCATATCCTCATTACACTTTACAACACCAAAGCGGCTTACATCATCCTCCTCCGGATTGATATCCTTGCACACGATTGTAATGTCAGCACCCTTCTTAATATGCTCTTCCAATACTTTATTATAATCTAACTTATAAACACCATCACCACTTGCAATTACTACATATGGCTCATGACTGTCTTTCAGGAAACTGATATTCTGATAAAGTGCATCTGCTGTACCCTGATACCAATAACTGTTGGTTGTTGTAATAGTAGGGGTAAATACATATAAACCACCCTGTTTTCTACCAAAATCCCACCATTTGGAAGAATTCAAATGCTCGTTCAATGAACGTGAATTATACTGTGTAAATACAGCAACCTTCTGAATATGGGAGTTTGTCATATTACTTAAGGAAAAATCAATTGCACGGTAACTACCTGTTACAGGCATTGCTGCCACTGCTCTCTTTGCAGATAACTCTCCCATTCTGCTGCTGTTACCACCTGCTAAAATTATTCCGATTGCTCTCATGCTAAGTCACCTACCTTTATCAAACTAGAACCACTCTTTAACAATCCGTCTGGATATTCTGAACTGTCGGTAGGACCATAAATAGCCGTATTCTTACCAACCTTCACATTATCTGGAATCGTCGAATTCTCACCGATGGTTACAAGACCGAAGGAGTAAATCTGTGGCTTATATTCATTAACAGCTTCTTCGCCAACACCCAATTCCACATTCTTACCAACCACAACATTCTCAGCGATGATTGCTTTATTCACAACTGACCCAGCACCGATTACTGTATTGTTCATAATAATGGAATCCTTAACAATGGCTCCCTTTTCGATGGTGACACCAGAGCCGATTACGCAATGGCTGACTTCGCCATATACTTCTGTTCCCTCTCCAACAATACTCTCTGTAACCTTTCCAGATTCATCAATGTACTGAGGTGGTAAAATATCACTCTTGGTGTAGATTCTCCAAAATTCCTCATATAAATTAAATTCAGGAATAATATCAACCAATTCCATATTGGCTTCCCAGTATGAACCAAGGGTTCCAACATCCTTCCAATAACCCTTAAAATCATAAGCAACAACCTTAGAACCATTCTCATGGCAATGTGGAATAATATGCTTACCAAAGTCACAGGACGGAACGTCCTTAAGTTCCTGTAAAGCAGCTTTTAATACACTCCATTTAAAAATATATATACCCATTGAAGCTTTATTACTTCTTGGTTTTTCTGGTTTCTCCTCAAATTCCTGAATCACACCGTTTCCATCTGTGATAACAACACCAAAACGGCTCGCCTCTTCCATCGGCACTTCGTATGTAGCAAGTGTAATATCTGCCTCCATCGACTTGTGATAATCAAGCATCACTTCATAATCCATCTTATAAATGTGGTCACCAGATAAAATGAGCACATACTCCGGATTATAATAATCAATATACTCCAGGTTCTGGTAAATTGCATTTGCAGTACCAGTATACCACTGACTGTTCTCACTCTTTTCATATGGTGGTAATACCGTTACACCACCGATACTCCGATCCAAATCCCAAGGAATACCGATTCCAATATGCTGATTCAGCCTGAGTGGTCTGTATTGTGTCAGCACACCTACTGTATCGATTCCTGAATTAATACAGTTACTAAGTGGAAAATCAATGATCTTATACTTTCCACCAAAGGCAACTGCAGGCTTAGCAAGATTAGAAGTAAGTACACCGAGTCTGCTTCCCTGTCCGCCAGCTAAAAGCATAGCTATCATTTCTTTCTTAATCATAGTGTCACCCCTTTATGCAAGATATGTAGTACATTATAACATTAAATTCAAAAAAATAAAACATTTTTTATGCAATTTTACATATTTTTTCTCATTTTTGGTGATTTTCTCAGCAAAAACTCGATTTTTAACATGATTTTTTTATTTTTCTGTCGGTTTTTTACCGGAATTTTATATACTTTGCACAAATTGGTAATTTTTTACATCTCAAAATTATATTTCATTTTGAATATTCTTTTTCCATATTTTGTTACATTTTGTCCAAAAAGTTCATTATGGAATGGAACATTTTCTCCAAATAGGGTATAGTAATAGCAGATCATATAAAAGGAAGGGCAAAATTATGAACATAATTCAGATGAAAGATATATTTAAAGACTATCACTCTTTTGCAGATAAAGAAATCACCATCTGCGGCTGGGTAAAGAGCAACCGGAATTCTAAATCCTTTGGGTTTATTACCTTAAATGACGGTACCTTCTTTACTCCAATTCAGATTGTATATGATGATAAACTTTCTAATTATAATGAAATCAGTAAAATTAATGTAGGAGCCGCTTTAATCACAAGCGGAACCCTTCTTCTTACACCGGAAGCCAAGCAGCCTTTTGAAATTCAGGCGAAGGAAGTGATGATTGAGGGAAACTGTCCCGGCGATTATCCCCTTCAGAAAAAGCGCCACAGTTTTGAGTACTTAAGAACGATTTCTCATTTAAGACCGCGTACCAATACATTTCAGGCAGTTTTCCGTGTACGTTCCCTGGCTGCCTTTGCCATTCATAAATTTTTTCAGGAAAGAGGTTTCATTTATGTGCACACACCACTTATTACCGGCAGCGACTGCGAGGGTGCCGGTGAAATGTTCCGGGTAACTACTTTAGACCCTGCCACCCCACCGCTTACCGATACAGGAGAGGTGGATTTTAAGGAAGATTTCTTTGGAAAAATGACCTCTTTAACTGTCAGTGGCCAGCTAAACGGTGAAACTTATGCCCAGGCATTTCGCAATATATATACCTTCGGACCTACCTTCCGGGCAGAAAACTCCAACACTACCAGGCATGCAGCGGAGTTCTGGATGATCGAGCCGGAGATTGCGTTTGCAGATCTTTCTGATGATATGCAGCTGGCTGAAGATATGCTGAAATATGTCATTCATTACGTCATGGAACAGGCACCGGAAGAAATGCATTTTTTCAATAGTTTTGTGGATAAAGGATTGTTAGAACGGCTTAACCACGTGTTAACCTCTGATTTTGGCCACGTTACTTATACAGAGGCAATCAAACTGTTAGAACCGCACAATGACCAATTTGAATATAAAGTAAGCTGGGGCTGTGATCTTCAGACAGAACATGAACGTTACCTGACCGAACAGCATTTTAAACGTCCGGTATTTGTGACAGATTATCCAAAAGAAATCAAAGCCTTCTACATGAAATTAAATGAGGATAATAAGACCGTGGCGGCCATGGACTGTCTCGTTCCGGGAATCGGCGAAATCATCGGCGGCAGCCAGCGTGAAGATGACTATGACAAGCTCCTTGCCCGCATGAAAGAATGCGGCCTGAAGGCGGAGGATTACCAGTTCTATCTCGATCTTAGAAAATATGGTTCCACCCGCCATGCAGGCTTTGGTCTTGGCTTTGAACGGCTGATCATGTATATCACCGGCATGGGTAATATACGGGATGTCATTCCATTCCCAAGAACCGTAAATAATTGTGAATTATAAGATCTATTCTAAATGAAACGTTCCCATGGTTTCTGCAATACCATCTGCAAGCTTTTTGAGCTCCTCTGCTGCCAGCGTTACTCCATTAAAGCTGTCTGCCACCTCAGTGGTTGCAGCAGAGGTTTCCTCTGTACTGGCTGCATTCTCTTCTGCAATGGCAGAAAGATTCTCAACCACCTCGATAATCTCATTCTTTGCATCATTTAACTTAATGCTCTTTTGTTCAATGGATACAATTGCCTGAATGGAAGTCTCAATTCCGCTGATTACTTCCTGAACAATGGCTTCTGTTTCTTCTACATTACGGCTCTGTGTCATAATGATATCATGGACCTTTGCCATGGTATCCACCGCCATATTCGAGTCATTAATCAACTCACTGACCATATCATCTATGGAGTTCGTAGAATCTCCGGTCTGCTCAGCTAAATGCTGAATTTCATTTGCAACCACCGCAAAACCTCGTCCCTGTTCACCTGCCCTTGCAGCTTCAATGGACGCATTCAAGGACAACAGATTGGTCTCTTCAGAAATCTCACTGATAATATTCGTAGCCTCTTTAATCTTCTGGGAAGATTCATTTGTCCGGTGAGTCTGTTCATAAATCAGTTGGATGGCTTCCATAACCTCCTGATTAATCTTCTTTAACTCCTCTAAAGAACGGGTAGCATGTTCACTGGCTTCTTTCATCGCCCTGGTATTATCATTTAACCGTTCAATCTCCTCACTGGTAGCAGACAACATATCCCCCATGACCACTACATTCTCTGTAGCACGCACAGCATCCTTCGCCTGGGAGGTTGCTCCTTCTGCAATATCATTTACCGCACGATCCACATTCCCCACTGTACTCAAAGTAGACTGTGCTGTATTATCCAGCTCATCAGCCGAGCCAATCAGTGTCTGGGTGTGATTATTGATATCCTCAATTATAAACCGCAGCTCATTCTTCATTCCATCCACAGCTCTGCACAGTTCTCCGATTATATCCTTTCTATGAAGATACTTCGACTCAATCTCCACGGTAAGCTGTCCGGCTGCCACAGCCTTAACTGCATTGGTTCCTGCTTCCACTGCACGGTTGATGGAACCTGCAGACAGATTAGCAACAATTGCATATATTACAATAAAGAAACTCTCTACCAAAAGAAGAATCTTCAATATAGCCACATAGGTTTGATTCTCTTCCTCAACCGGGGCACCGGCAAAAACCATACCTATCACTTCTTCGCTTCCATTCTGATATACAGGTTCATAATATCCATAATATTCTTTTCCGCCTACCAATATATTATCTGTAAATACCGGCTTGCCTTCATTAAGCACCTGGTCACAAACAGTGTCTCCCACTGCAGAACCGACAATCCGGTCACCATTCTCGTCAATCACAGAAGTAATAACTCTCCGGCTTCCATAACAAAAGGTTACATCCACACCGGATTCCTCCTTAATGGAATCCACCAATGCCTCTGATTTTGAAATGTTATAGGCACCTTTCCAGACATTGCCGTCCTCCATTTCCAGATAATCACCTGAATTCTGTTCATAGGATGACAGATATGCAACAGCAACTCCTTTTAAATTCTTTTCTACATCATCGATCATACGGGATTTAATCAATGTTATTGTAAATAACATGATAACCATACCCATTAAAAACAAGGGTAATACTGACAACATTAAAATCTTTCTCTTCATATAATCATCCTCTTTTCTTACGCAAATGCATACTGCATTCCTATAATATATCACACACTCCCCTGTATCAAAACGGGACGCTGTTACGTTACTCTGTCCGATACACAAAAAAGGTTGTTACCACATTTATTATAGCAACACTACTCTCCTTCCGCAAGAAATAATTTGTAATTTTTCTATAGTTTTCATTGTCATTTTGCACAAATCTATATTCCATTTTTGACTGTTCATCTAAAGTATGATAAAGTATAATTCATATTTTATAATTATTATTTTTAAGCGATTTATGAATATTAGTGGAGGACATATTTATGAAGAAACATTTTACGAAGAAGCTTATTGCTTTCACACTTAGTCTTGTACTATCCGCCACCATTTTCACCGGTTGCAGCAAAGCAAAAGTCTACGATGATATTGCAACAAACGAAGGGTATGATATCACATCCGTTTCCAATGATTCAGCCAGCAATTCTAATGTCGGTGAAGCCATTGCAAAAGAAGACATCAAAATCGGCGTGCTCCATTTAACGGATCCGGCAGAAGGAAGTGGATATACATATACCCACGATCTTGGTATACAGGGTATGCAGGATAATCTAGGATTAGAAGATGAACAAATCATCCGAAAAATCAACGTATCTGATTCCGATGCGGATGCAACAAGGTCTGCAATCCAGGAATGTATTGATGAAGGCTGTAATGTCATTTTCACAACCAGCTGGGGATATATGGAGACTACTGCTGAAATGGCAGAAGAATATCCGGATATCTATTTTGCCCACGGCACAGGCTATATGTCCAACGGCAAGAATTTCACCAATTATTTTGGACGGATTTACCAGGCACGTTACCTGTCCGGCATCGCCGCTGGAAAGAAAACCCGAAGCAACAAGATTGGCTATGTTGCAGCCCAGGACATTAATAACTCAGAAGTTACCGGCGGTATTGATGCCTTTGCACTTGGCGTTTACTCCGTAAATCCGGATGCAGAAATATATGTACGAATCACCAACAGCTGGTTTGATATGGAAAAAGAAGAACAATATGCCGAAGATTTAGTAGCTGCCGGCTGTGATGTACTTGCCCAGCACTGCGATACTTCATTTCCTCAGCAGGTAGCAGCAAAACATGGTGTATGGGGTATCGGTTATAACTCTGACATGAGCAAAGAAACTCCGGATGCCACTCTCTGCAGTGTTGTGTGGAACTGGTCTGCCTACTACACCAGTGCAGTCCAGAACGTAATTGACGGCAAATGGACCGGAGACAATTATTATGGCGGAATGAAGGAAGGACTTGTGGATATTACCAGCCTTTCTGACAGCCTGAATGATGAAGAAACAGCAGAACTGATTGATGAAGCAAGAGCCAGTATCATGAATGGCTCCTTTAATGTATTTGATGGTATCATTGAAACCAACACCGGCGAAACCGTTGGAAAAGAAGGTTCTACACTGGATGATGCCACGATTACCGGCGGAATCAACTGGTATTTCAAAACGGTATCCGTTTTAAATGATGATGGTTCCTTAACGGACGGAAGCGAACTTCTAAATCCTTGATTTTTGAAATCCCTGTTT
>JBJEJE010000078.1:0-13945 GCA_051877755.1 Lachnospiraceae bacterium
GTGAAATTCATCTACGTTCTCGCAGACACAAGGGATTTCTACGCCTCCGGCGGGGTCGGTAGGCATTGTTCGTTCAGGACGTAATAACCATCCGGAAATCAATGAATTCAGTAGAAAATACTGCAAGGTACAATAATAAAGTACTTGTAGTGCGATGTCCACAGAGCCGCCCGCAGGGCAGAAATCCCTTGTGTTAACTTTACCAGGGAACAGCTTTGAAGGGGATGAAAATTAGTTAGTACACAGCAAGCTGTGGATATCATATATTCATAGAAAAACCCGTCAGGAACGCCGGCACTTAGCGAATGGACGGTGTAAACCGTTCATGAGCTTAGTACCGCTGCGTGGATGTCCGGAGCGCAAGCGTGTTTTTCTTGAAATATGATATCTACAGTATTGCGTCCTTCTTCAACCCCTTCAAAGCGTCCCCTTTAAATTAACTAAACAGGGATTTAGGGAAAATAATTTGGAAAGGAAAAAGAAAGAATGGTTAAAATGATTATGCATGGCTGCAATGGTCATATGGGACAGGTCATTACCGAATTAGTTGCAAAGGATAATGACATTGAGATTGCAGCGGGAATTGATATTGTAGATAATAAGGATAATGGGTATCCGGTTTTTACAGATATTTTTAAATGTGATGTGGAAGCGGATGTTATTGTGGATTTTGCGGCAGCAGCAGCAGTAGATAATCTGCTTGCATTCAGCAAAGAGAGAAAGATTCCGGTTGTACTTTGTACCACAGGCCTTACGGAGGAACAGCTTGCCAAGGTTAAGGAAACCAGTAAAGAGGTGGCAATCCTGAAATCGGCAAATATGTCTCTGGGTATCAATACTTTACTTAAGCTTTTGAAGGATGCTGCAAAGGTGTTTGGTCCGGCAGGATATGATATTGAGGTGGTGGAACAGCATCACCGGTTAAAGAAGGATGCACCGAGCGGAACTGCCCTTGCTCTTGCAGATTCCGTAAATGAAGCATTAGGCAATGAATATGAATATGTCTATGACAGAAGCCAGAGAAGTGAACAGAGACCGGATAAGGAGATTGGCATTTCTGCTGTCCGGGGTGGTACTATCGTAGGTGTACATGATGTGATCTTTGCGGGAACAGATGAGGTTATCACCTTTAACCATACTGCATATTCCAAGTCTGTATTTGCCATGGGTGCCATTGAGGCAGGTAAGTTTTTAGCAGGCAAACCGGCAGGTATGTATGATATGGCAGATGTTATTGATGCAAAATAATATATGTTTACAGATGGGGCTGCAATCCGCAGCCCTTTTTTGCTTTAGTAGGAAGCTTCTCGTTTCCTATAAAGTAAAAAACGCTCCGCTATGGATCACACCTCGCGGTTAGGAAGCTAATGTTGCACATTCCGCTTGGGGGCGAAAGAGTCGCAAGCGACTCTTTGTTCTTTTATAGAAAGGTTTATGGAATAATTATCTTACTCTTTTTGGGAAAATCTTTTAATTCTGAATATCTTGTGGTACACTAAATACATATGCAGATTATGCGATTTATCAATAGATCAGAAAGGCAGACAAGTATGAAGGATGGTTTTATCAAGGTGGCGGCAGCTTCGCCAAAGCTTAAGGTGGCAGATTGTGAATATAATGGAGAGCAGATTTTAGATTGTGTGAAAAAGGCGGATAAAGAAGGTGTTAAGCTTTTGGTTTTGCCGGAACTTTGTATTTCCGGTTATACCTGTGGAGATCTTTTTTTACAGGATACGTTATTGGAGGGTTGTAAAAAAGTATTAGCGGATTTACTGGATGCAACAAGCCGCTTAGATATTTTGTATGTGGTGGGGATGCCGTTAGCTTATCGCAATAAGTTATATAATGTGGCGGTATTCTGTAAAGGCGGTGCAATTTTAATGGTTGTGCCGAAGACCAATATTCCGAATTATCAGGAATTCTATGAGGTACGCCATTTTGCAGTTGGTCCTTGGAAAACGGAGCAGCTTGAACTGGCTGGAAGAAAGACGGTATTTGGAACAAATCATCTGCTGGTCTGCGATACAGTTCCGGGACTTACGATTGCCGGGGAAATCTGTGAGGATTTATGGGTACCGGATTCTCCGTCTGTTCGTCATGCCCTGGCTGGTGCAACACTTATTTGTAATCCATCCGCCAGTGATGAGATTGCAACAAAGCCGATTTACAGGAGAAATCTGGTGGCAATGCAGTCGGCAAAGCTTGTGTCAGGGTACATTTATGCAGATGCAGGCAAGGATGAATCCACACAGGATCTGGTATATAGTGGACATAACATCATTGCGGAAAATGGCAGTATTCTTGCGGAATCAAGGTTGTTTGAACATGAACTGACAATCGCAGAGATTGATGTAAAACGGCTGGAGACAGAACGGAGAAAAGTAAACACATATCGGAATGAATGGCTGGATGAAAAAGGAATCGATCAATACTCTTATACGAATTATACATGGAAAGAGGAAGAAACAGTTCTAACAAGAACCTTTTCCCGTACCCCGTTTGTGCCTGCTGATGACTTGACGAAAAAACAGCGCTGTGAGGAGATTCTCACTTTACAGGCAATGGGACTGAGGAAACGCCTTGCCCACACTGGCTGCCAGTCAGCAGTGATTGGTCTTTCCGGCGGATTGGACTCCACATTGGCGTTGCTGGTTACGGTAAAAGCCTATGACCTGCTGGGCATGGATCACAGGAATATCATTGCCGTGACAATGCCGGGATTTGGTACAACAGACCGAACTTATCAGAATGCATTGGAACTTGCCCGATCACTGGGAACGACTTTGAAAGAGATTTCCATTGTGGATGCAGTACATCAGCATTTTAAGGATATCGAACAGGATGAAAATGTCCATGATATTACCTATGAGAATGGACAGGCAAGGGAACGTACCCAGATATTAATGGATATTGCCAATAAATGCAACGGCATGGTGATCGGAACAGGCGACATGTCAGAGATGGCATTGGGCTGGGCAACCTACAATGGTGACCATATGTCCATGTATGCCGTAAATGTATCCATACCAAAAACCTTAGTCCGCTATCTGGTAAGCTGGTATGCAGATGAAACGGACGATAAGACGGCAGCAGTCTTAAGGGATGTATTAGACACTCCCGTCAGTCCGGAATTACTGCCACCGGAAAATGGTGAAATTGCCCAGAAGACAGAAGATATTGTCGGTCCATACGAATTACACGATTTCTTTTTATACTATTTACTGAGGTTTGGTTATTCCCCTTCCAAGATTTATCGTCTGGCAAAGATTGCCTTTGAGGGAACCTATGATGATGCAGTCATTTTGAAATGGATGAAGACCTTTTATAGAAGATTTTTCTCTCAGCAGTTCAAGCGTTCCTGTGTACCGGACGGACCTAAAGTGGGAACGGTTTCCCTCTCCCCAAGAGGGGATCTGCGTATGCCGAGCGATGCCTGTGTAGCCCTTTGGATGAAGGAATTAGACAATTGTTAACTTTATTAAAAATTTGTGAATAATATTAAAAATTCTTTTCTTCGCAACAAAATGTGATATAATGAGCATTGCACCGATTGTGCTTGCACAAATCGGTATAATGCGAAAAACACATGGAGCCGACAGGCGACATGATATAATGAGTACAGTAGAAAAACAAGCGACTGCGAAGCAGGCATTTGTTTTTCTTGTGCCATTATTGAGTGAACAGCCTGTGTAACAGGCGGTAAAGCACGAAGTGCGGGTTCACGATATAATGAGCATTGCACGAATTGGTATAATGCGATTATGAGCTATGCTCATGATATAGTCGCATTGGATTAGGAGGACATAGCGTTGAAAGATACAGAGGAAGAGATTATTTCGAGGCAGACTGCAGATGAGAGGAAGACTGTAATCGAAGTAAAGAATTTGTATAAGATATATAAAGTAGGAACTACAAAGGTCCATGCATTAAATGGTGTAGATTTTCAAGTGCAGGAGGGTGAGTTTTGTGCCATAGTTGGTACATCTGGCTCTGGTAAATCCACACTGCTGAATATGCTGGCAGGTTTGGAGAAACCAACAAAGGGTGAGATTATCATTGATGGACACCATATTGAGAAGATGAATGAAAATAAGCTTGTACAGTTCCGGCGGGAGAGTGTGGGATTCATCTTTCAGTCCTTTAATCTGCTGGGAACGATGAATGCTCTGGAAAATGTGGCATTGCCGTTGTCTTTTCGGGGAATGCCAAAGGAACTGCGGCTTAAGAAAGCCATGAAGATGCTTAAGCTGGTGGGCTTAAAGGAGCATGCCTTACATAGACCGAATCAGATGTCCGGTGGACAGCAGCAGCGGGTCGGCATGGCAAGGGCCTTAGTGGTGAATCCCAAGATTATGTTTGCAGATGAGCCTACGGGTAATCTGGATTCCAGAACTTCAAAGGAAATGATGAATTTGATGCGTCAGGTGGTCAACGAGCATAAGAAAACATTGATAATGGTTACTCACGATGACAGTCTGGCGGCAATTGCGGATAAAGTCATCCGTATCGTAGATGGTAAAATCGTGAAGATAGAAGATAGATATACGAAAGCAGTGGAGGAATATAAAGATGAGACGATGGAATAGTAAACGGAGAATATTAACCGGTAAGATAACAGCATTTTTATTGTGTGTTTCCATGCTTGGCTCTGTGCCGGCAGGAATTGCGGATGTTAATGCAGCACAGCTCAGTAATATTTCAAACATTCCATATTATGGTACTAGCGAAGCAACCACCGAAGCAGCCAATATTGATGCCAATGGTACTTTGGGTAAGAATTCGGACGTGGGTGTGGAGGTTACCAAATCCATTACCGGAACAGCTGGAAAAGCAGTAAAGGTTTCATTTAAGTTAAAATCCAATGATACTGTTAATATCAAATTGAAAGATGTATATCCGGTAATTGATGCTGCATTTCCGTTTGAAACAAGCGGAGATGCCTATAAGGTGGTAACAGCAGACGGAGATCCTGGTAAACAGGCTGTATTAGAGGCGGAATATTCTATGACAGCCCGTTCAGATTTGGAGACAGGATACCACAGCGTTCGTTTTATTGGAGAATATACAAAGATTGCAGCTGATGGTTCGGCGGCAGATTATTATGTGATAAAGACCATCAATATATATTTTGCAGGTACAGGCAGCAGTACATCCGCAAGCAGTACAAAGGATGATGACGAGGATTCTTATGTGATGTCGGATGATGAGGATGACGACGAGGATTCTTATGATCCGGGAATTTATTCTGGTGGTGGAAGTGATTCCAGTGCAGAAGTAACTGCACCTAAGTTGATTATTACTGGTTTTGAGACGGATCCGGAAAGAGTAATGGCTGGGCAGAGTTTTAAGATTAAAATTCATATTCAGAATTCTTCTAAGACAACATCCGTCTGCAATGGTAAGTTCCTGATTGGTGATGAGGCAGGTAATTTTCTTCCTACTTCAGGCTCTAATGCTGTATTTGTAGAAAGTATTCCAACGGGAGAAACCGGAGATATTGAAATAGAATTAAAAACGTCAGCAGAACTGGCACAAAAGAATTATCGTTTGATGATCAAAGGTGATTTTGATGACGGTAAAGGTAATACATTTTCTGCCAGTGAGAGTGTGTATCTGCCTGTTTATCAGGAAGTAAAGCTGGCTATCAGTGATGTAAGTATGACACCGGAATCCATTGGCATCGGTTCAGAAGGAAGCCTGATGTTTACAATCAATAATCAGGGAAGTGCCGGCGTTTATAATGTAAATGTTTCCGTAAAAGATGACGCAGCAACAGGAGAACAGGGATATGTGGGCAACATTGCAGCCAATTCCTCTGCATATGCAACTT
Source organism: Lachnospiraceae bacterium (assembly GCA_051877755.1). Classification (GTDB taxonomy): domain Bacteria; phylum Bacillota; class Clostridia; order Lachnospirales; family Lachnospiraceae; genus CAG-590. The sequence continues at coordinate 5,831 of JBJEJE010000078.1, forward strand.
TGAATATTGTTGGAGCCCAGGATAACTCAGATAGAGGAACGATTAAGGTCCTGATTACATATGAGGATTCAGAGGGGAATGCCGGTGAACTGGAACAGGATGTTGCCTGTCTGATTGGTGTGGATGCTTCAATGGATGAATTTGAGAGTGAGTTTGAGGATGAATATGAGGATGAATCATACGGTCTTCCATGGTGGTTATATGTGTTGATTGCCCTTTTGGTGATCGCAATTATTGCGGTGGTGGTTATCATAGTTGTGAAGAAGAGAAAGAAGCGCATGGCAGCACTTTTGGAAGAGGATGATGATTTAGATGATGATTTTGAGGATGATCTGAGTGAATCTGATTCCGTGAAAGTGATAGCCGGAGTGGATGATAACCTGGAAACGGATGTAGATAGTGAAAATTCTTCGGATGAAATAATGGATGATGATACAGACACAATTAGTGTTGAAGGAAATGATAATGACCTTTATGAATCGGATTCCATGAATAGAGAGGATGATAGGGAAAATGAGGATTTCTGATATCCTTGGAATGAGTCTGACAAATTTGTGGCGCCGTAAGGTACGAACCATATTAACGGTATTGGGAGTTATTATTGGAACTGCTTCCATTGTTGTCATGCTATCTCTTGGACTTGGTTTAAAGGAAGCCATGATGGAGCAGGTTAGTACCGCAGGAGGGCTGACAGAGATTTTGGTATATACGGATGGAGATTATGGAACGGATGGCGACCTTTTGCTAAGTGATGACACCATTGATACATTTATGGAGATTGAACATGTAGACAGTGTGGAACCACAATTGTATTATTCTATGCCGTTGAAGGCAGGAAAATACGAGGCAGAAGATGTACCTATACTGGGTGTTACCAGAGAATATATGGAAAAGATGGAATTGGAAAGTGGCAGTATTCCGGAGAGCAATACGAATGTACTGAGTCTGATCATTGGTAATCAGGTATTAGGAGATTGTTTTTATGATGCTGCAACTGGAGTTTATCCGTATTGGGAAATGGGTGAACTGCCGGATGTTGACTTGATGAAAACACCATTAATTGGCGGTATTTCTATCGAAGAAAGCTATGCAGATCCGGATGTATCAGACACTACCACGGATATGGCGGTTGCTAATGATGTGGATCCGATTTTTACAGATGATGCAGATAGCTTTTCGGATGATACAGATGATTTCAGTGATTCTTCAGAAGATTTTTCAACAGATGACATAGAGGATGATAGCATAGACACATCGGAAGATTTTTCAGAGGATGATATAGATGACGACTTTCTTGATGCAGATGATTATGATGAAGAAAATATCAACTATAGTGCATTTACTTCAGATGTGAAACGTGTACAGGTTGCTGTTGCCGGTATTACTGCCGGAGGACCGGATGATTATACCGAGTATTCTTATTATTGCTATGCAGATATGGATAGCCTGAAGACATTTTTAAAGAAGAATTATTCAGAAAATGATATTATTCCAGGTCAGCCAATTGATAAGAATGGAAAACCTTATCGTGATCTGAAATATTCCCAGTTTATTGTAAATGTGGATGAATCTTCTAATGTGGAGGATGTTTTGCAGACAATTCAGGACATGGGATACCGCGGTGAGGCAAATAAGGAATGGCTGGAAGAAATTGAAAAAGAATTTATGATCATTGAGGCTGTTTTGGGTGGTATCGGTGCGGTTGCCATGCTGGTTGCAGCAATCAGTATTGCAAATACCATGACAATGTCAACTTATGAAAGAACAAAAGAGATTGGTGTTATGAAAGTTTTAGGCTGCAGTCTTGGCAATATCCGTTCCATGTTCCTTTCAGAAGCAGCATTTATTGGATTGCTTGGAGGCGTTGCCGGGATTTTGTTAAGCTATATATTATCGATTGTTTTAAATCAGGTCGTGGCACCGGTTGTAATGTCGGATTATGGATCTGGAGTAAGTATTTCAGTTATTCCGTTCTGGCTTGTGCTTGCTGCAATCCTGTTTTCTACTATCATTGGAATGGTGGCAGGTTTCTTCCCTGCACAAAGGGCAACAAAATTAAGCCCACTGGCTGCAATCCGGAACGAATAATATATCTGAATGACAAAAGGATACAAATTATATACCGGTCTCCAATGTTAGAATTAAAATCTAACAAATGGAGGCCGGTACTTTTATGCTCTAATATAGTTATAACGTGGAAGAAAAGAATTGTTGTGAACCCTCTTTCAGGAGAGGGAAACTGTACCTACTTTGCTGCAAAATCAATCTGCTGCATGATTCCTGCGGATCCGGTGGATTCGTGAAGATAGAATCCGGTCTGCCGTACAACTGCCTGAGTTTCATTTGTGTCGATTGTTTTGTGGGTGAATTCTGTATTGGAGGCTCCCAGGTAAATGGCACCGATATCTGCCTGTTTCAAATCCATGAGCTTGTCATTGCCGGAAGCATCTTTTACCCATATTTTCAGTTTGGAATAGGCGGAATCATTTTCATCAATCCAGCCGTTTCCATCTTCATCATACGCCGATAATTCCTGAAAACCGTTTCCGGTCTTTGCACCAAATAACTCATTGCCGTTGTCAATTTTCCCGTTGCCATCTTTATCCATGGCAAGAAATGCATTTCCCTTTGCAAGCTGGGAAATCTCTTCTTCCTTTCCGTCCCCGTCAATGTCGAAGAACCATTTCTGGTCGTCTATGGTTTCAGGTGCATCTTCTAATTGAATGACCAGTGGATCTGTCAAAATGTACTGCGTATTGCTGGAAAGCGTTTCGGCAGATTCTGTAAAAGAACGGCTCATTTCCATGGAAATGTTAAAATCAATGGAGCGGCCATCAGCGGTGACAACGGTTCCTGTACTCTGAAAGGTTGTGTTTTCCGTTTCTGTTATGGATACACTCTGGTAACTCTGCCTTGTCCACAGACTGCCCGGCTGGCTGCTTGTAGTAAGATCCACAATCGAGCTGCCGTCAGATGCGTTTGTGGACATGCCGGTAATGGAATTGGAGGAACGGCTGCCCATTCCCAAAAGCTGGTTCTTGATCTGCTCCATGAGCTCCTCTAAACGCCGGATGAGCTCCTCATGAAGTTTGGAAATACTGCTTTGGGCATCTGCAATGGTGACAGAATGATTCAGACTGTTTGTGTACAAATCCGACCGGAGTGCCGTTTGTCCGCCGAAACTTTCCTGTGAACGGCTGAAGTTGTCGTACTGTCCGTTCTGACCACTGCTGTTGCCGGAACCACTGTATTCCATGTAAGTAAATAAGAAAGATGTGCTGGAATAGGTAGTGGTGCCTGTGCCAATTTGCTGCATTTTTTCTGCCTGCGTTGCTTTTGTTGTGTTCGTATAGAATCTTTCTGAATCCATACTGATGCTGCTTGAATCAATTTTCATATTCTTCACCTCTTCAAAATGGATTCCAGTCTAACCTAATATTTATTTCGGTAAAAATTGGAAATATATGTAGAGGCACACAAGTGAAAAATAGTTGTTTTGTACTGTGAAATTATAAAAGTCCAGGTTTACAATTTTGTAAAAGCAAAGTATAATATCCGTTAGTGCATAGAAAGGAACAGATTATGTATCAGGTAATTAAGAAAGATGGAAATGCAAAACGTGCCACCATGCAGACGGTACATGGAACTGTGGAAACGCCGGTATTTATGAATGTGGGAACGGCGGCGGCCATTAAGGGAGCAGTTGCCACAACAGATTTACAGGAAATCGGAACCCAGATAGAGTTATCCAACACCTATCATCTTCATGTAAGACCTGGTGACCGGATTGTAAAGCAGTTAGGCGGACTTCATAAATTTATGAACTGGGATAAACCAATCTTAACGGATTCCGGTGGATTTCAGGTGTTTTCTTTAGCTGGACTTCGCAAAATTAAAGAAGAAGGTGTGTATTTTAACTCCCATGTGGATGGTCGCAAGATTTTTATGGGACCAGAAGAAAGTATGCAGATTCAGTCTAATCTGGCATCCACCATTGCCATGGCATTTGATGAGTGTGCCCCAAGTCTTGCTACGAAGGATTATATCCAGAATTCTGTGGAGCGGACAACCAGATGGCTCGCCCGCTGCAAGACGGAGATGGAACGGCTGAATTCTTTAGAGGATACCATTAATAAGAACCAGCTGCTGTTTGGAATCAATCAGGGTGGAATTCATGCAGATATAAGAATTGAACATGCCAAGGTGATTTCTGATATGGACCTGGACGGATATGCCATTGGAGGTCTTGCGGTGGGAGAATCCCACGAGGAAATGTATCATATCATTGAGGAAACAGTGCCATATCTGCCAAAAGATAAGCCGACATATTTAATGGGAGTTGGTACACCGGCCAACATTTTAGAAGCAGTGGACCGGGGTGTGGATTTCTTTGACTGTGTATATCCCAGCAGAAACGGAAGGCATGGGCATGTGTATACCAACCACGGCAAACTGAATTTATTTAATGCCAAATATGAGCTGGACAGCCGTCCGATTTCAGAAGAGTGTAACTGTCCGGCCTGTCGGAATTATTCCAGGGCATATATCAGACATTTGTTAAAGGCAAAAGAAATGTTAGGAATGCGGCTTTGTGTCTTGCATAATTTGTATTTTTATAATAATATGATGAGTGAGATTCGCAAGGCGATTGAGGAGGAACGCTATCAGGAATATAAAAAGATGCGTCTTGATGGTTTTTCGCAGGGAGAGTAATTATAATCTATAGAAGGAAAAGGAGATTTTTATTATGTTATCAATGTTATTAGAGCAAAGTGCAAATCAGGCAAGTGGTGGACAATCCGCACTTTTTTGGATCGTGTATATCGTATTTTTTCTCGGTATCATGTATTTCTTATTGATTCGTCCACAGAAGAAGCAGCAGAAGGAGATGGATTCTGTTCGTAATTCTGTGCAGCCAGGCGACAACATCATGACCACTGGTGGTTTTTACGGCGTGGTACTGGATGTTGTGGACGATACGGTCATTGTTGAGTTTGGTAATAACAAAAACTGCCGTATTCCAATGCATAAGAATGCTATTGCTGAAGTAGAAAAGGATAGCACAGAAGAGGAATCAACCGATACCAAGAAAAAATAATAGTTTTGTTATTTTTTTCGGTATTCCAGAATGGCAGTCAGAAGTTTTTCAGGAATACGCAGACTGCCGCGTCCTGTACCAATGGAGATATCCGGTTTGATGACACCGTGGAAATCGGAGCCGCCGGATACCAGGAGGTGTTTGGAATATGCCATACTCCGCAGTTCCTGTATCTGACCGTCATCATAGGTCGAGTAATAGCATTCCATTCCGGAAAGTCCTAGTGGTATTAAAGTATCCAAAAGACTTTCTACTTCGGATTTAGAGAGTTTATAGGAATAAGGGTGGGCAAGAATTGCCGTACCACTGGCATCATTAATTAATTTCAGAACATGTTCCGGAGTCACCTTTGGTTTTGGAAGGTAAAATGGACACCCAATGCCGATGTATTTGTCAAATGCATCGGCTTTATCTTTGCAGATTCCTTTTTCTACCAGCACTCTGGCAAAATGTGCTCTTGTGATGACGCTGTTGGGATTGCCGTGTTTTAATTCTTCAATGGTAAGGGGGATTCCGGCATCTACGAAATTCTGAACCATTTTCTCATTTCGGGCTTCCCTTGCCTGTTTCAGTTTTAACAATCCGGTTAAAAAGGTTTCATCTCTGTGGTCTACAAACAGTCCGACTATATGGATTTCACGGTTATTATAGTAGCAGGAAAGTTCAATTCCGGGAATGACGGTAATGCCGCCAATTCTATCTGCATGGACGAGGGCACGTTCCACCCCGTCTACGGTATCATGGTCGGTTAATGCAAATACGGAAAGACCGGCATTTTTCGCCAGATCTACGACCTCTTCCGGAGTAAGGGAACCATCTGATGCGGAAGAGTGTACATGTAAATCAATATAATTCATACGAAGAATCTCCTTTCTTCACAAATGCATATTTTATTTTGAGTTCGTAATTATCGATTAATCCGTTTTCATATGCGATTATACACAAAATGAAGAGAAAAAGGAAGAAATAATATTCCGTTAAATGAATTGGAAAATAATTGTTTGATTTTTAACGAAATTGGGACTAGATTTTTTTGCTAATATATGAGAAAATGTATCTAGTTACGGCGTTTGGGTTTAAACCAATTCCTCAAAAGAGAAAGCCGACAATAATTTACATTTGAAAGGAGTTTCAACATGATTTATTCACAGGAAGTAGAAAACATGTGTCCAGTAGCTCAGGGCGTACATCATGGTTGTGCACCAATCCCGGAAGAAGCTAAATGGGTACAGGCAAAGGAAGTAAAAGATATTTCTGGTTTTACACACGGTATTGGCTGGTGTGCTCCACAGCAGGGTGCCTGCAAGCTGACACTGAATGTTAAAGAGGGTATTATCCAGGAAGCTTTAGTTGAGACAATTGGTTGTTCTGGTATGACACATTCAGCAGCTATGGCAGCTGAGATTCTTCCAGGTTTAACTGTTATGGAAGCATTAAATACTGACCTTGTATGTGATGCTATCAATACTGCAATGAGAGAGTTATTCTTACAGATCGTTTATGGTCGTTCCCAGAGTGCATTTTCTGAGGATGGTCTTGCAATCGGTGCAGGTCTTGAAGATTTAGGTAAGGGACTTCGTTCTCAGGTTGGTACAATGTATGGTACTCTTAAGAAAGGTCCTCGTTACTTAGAGATGGCTGAGGGTTATGTTACTGCAATCGCTTTGGATGCAGATGATTTAATCATTGGTTATAAGTTTGTCAACCTTGGTAAGATGACTGATTTCATCAAGAAGGGTGATGATCCTAACACAGCATATGAGAAGTCTTGTGGACAGTACGGTAGAGTAGCTGACGCTGTTAAGTTAATCGATCCACGTACTGACAAAGAAGTTGATAAGTAATAGAAGGAGGTAACGAGATAATGGCATTATTCGAATCATATGAAAGAAGAATTGATCAAATTAATAAAGTATTAAACAGCTATGGTATCTCCTCTATTGAAGAAGCGGAGAAGATTACTAAGGATGCTGGATTAGATGTATACAATCAGGTTAAAGGCATTCAGCCAATCTGTTTTGAGAATGCGTGCTGGGCTTACACCGTAGGTGCTGCAATCGCAATTAAGAAGGGCTGCAAGAGAGCTGCTGATGCTGCTGCAGCAATCGGTGAAGGTCTTCAGGCTTTCTGTATTCCAGGTTCTGTTGCTGATACCCGTAAGGTAGGTTTAGGACATGGTAACTTAGGTAAGATGTTACTTGAGGAAGAGACAGAGTGTTTCGCATTTTTAGCTGGTCACGAGTCATTTGCTGCTGCTGAAGGTGCTATCGGTATCGCAGAGAAGGCAAACAAAGTTCGTCAGAAACCATTAAGAGTAATCCTGAATGGTTTAGGAAAGGATGCTGCTCAGATTATTTCCCGTATCAACGGATTTACATTTGTTGAGACTGAGTATGATCCATATACTAATGAGGTTAAGGAAGTATTCCGTAAGTCTTATTCAGAGGGACTTCGTGCAAAGGTTAACTGCTATGGTGCAAACTCTGTACCAGAAGGTGTTGCTATCATGTGGAAGGAAGGCGTTGACGTATCCATTACCGGTAACTCAACCAACCCTACAAGATTCCAGCATCCGGTAGCAGGTACTTATAAGAAGGAGTGTAACGAGAAGGGCAAGAAGTACTTCTCAGTAGCTTCTGGTGGTGGTACAGGACGTACACTTCATCCAGATAACATGGCTGCAGGTCCTGCTTCTTATGGTATGACAGATACATTAGGACGTATGCATTCAGATGCACAGTTCGCTGGTTCTTCATCTGTTCCTGCACACGTTGAGATGATGGGTCTGATCGGTGCCGGTAACAACCCAATGGTTGGTATGACTGTTGCTGTTGCCGTTTCCATTGAAGAAGCTGCAAAGGCAGGTAAATTCTAAAAAATGTAGTAAAATCAAGGGCTATCGTTGATGTGAATTGTCGGCGGTAGCCTTAAATTTTGCCACGTAGCACACAAATTTGAGATATAAAAAGAGAATGTAAATAAGTTTACACCCTTAAAATACGGTTTCTTGTGACGGT
>JBJEJE010000079.1:0-13884 GCA_051877755.1 Lachnospiraceae bacterium
TTTCAAATAGTGGAATTTAAACTTACAAAGTGGAATTTACTTTTTCAATTCACCTAAATATTATTTTATAAGAACCTTGCACAACAATGCCTTAAATGTTAGAATTAAAAATAGTGTGTTTATCACAAATTTATACAAAAAGGTGGATAAAAATGGACGTATACGAAAAATCATTAAAATTACATGAAGAATGGGCTGGCAAAATGACCACAGAACCAAAGTGTCCGGTTAAATCCCGTGAGGATTTATCCCTTGCCTATACCCCAGGAGTTGCAGAACCTTGCAGAAAAATTTCAGAGAATCCTGCTGATGTTTATAAATATACCCAGAAAGGTAACACTGTTGCCGTAATTTCTGACGGAAGTGCGGTATTAGGTCTTGGCAACATTGGCGCTGCTGCTGCCATGCCGGTTATGGAAGGAAAAGCTGTATTATTCAAATCCTTTGGTGATGTCAACGCCGTTCCAATCTGCCTGGATACACAAGATACAGATGAGATTGTAGACACAGTAATCCGCATTGCCCCGGCATTTGGCGGTATTAATCTGGAGGATATTTCCGCTCCGCGATGCTTTGAGATTGAAAAAAGGCTAAACGATGCACTGGATATTCCTGTATTTCATGATGACCAGCACGGTACTGCCATCGTTGTACTTTCTGGTATTATCAATGGACTGCGCATCACCGGAAAGAAAAAGGAAGATTGTAAAGTTGTGGTAAATGGTGCAGGTTCTGCCGGAATTGCTATCACAAAACTTTTGCTTACCTATGGCTTTCAAAATGTTACCATGTGCGACCGCAATGGTATTCTGCATAAAGATTATGAAGGACTTAACTGGATGCAGAAGGATATGTTAAAAGTAACCAATTTAGAGGGAAAAACCGGAACCTTGGCTGATGCCTTAGTGGGAGCTGATATTTTTATTGGTGTCTCTGCACCGGGAATCGTATCCCAGGATATGGTTCGTTCCATGAATAAGGATTCCATTCTCTTTGCCATGGCTAACCCGACTCCTGAAATCATGCCAGATGAGGCAAAAGCCGCAGGAGCAAAAATTGTTGGAACCGGTCGTTCTGATTTTCCAAATCAGGTTAACAACGTAATTGCTTTTCCTGGTATATTCAAAGGTGCATTGGAGGGACGGGCTTCCATCATCACGGAAGAAATGAAGCTTGCCGCTGCTGAAGCCATTGCCGGACTGGTATCCGATGAAGAATTAAATGATGATTTTATCATGCCGGAGGCATTTGACCCAAGAGTTGCAGATGCTGTTAGCAAAGCGGTTAAATCGCACATCAAAGCTTAATGCATTACAGCTTTAATCAAAAGATATTTTTATGTTAGGACGGGAATTATTATGACAAGTGAAGGATTAGTTCTTTACAAATTAATGGTTTTATATATGCTAGACCGGGTGGATTTTCCTCTTACCGGTTCCCAGATATCCCAGTTTATACTGGATAACGGATATACCAACTATTTTAATCTGCAGATTGCATTAAACGAACTAATAGAAAATGATTTTATCAAACCCACCACTGAACGAAACCATTCTCTTTATGAGATTACAGAACAGGGAAAAGAAGCAATCGAATTATTTGAATTTAAGATATCGGATGCCATTAAAATGGATATCCTTAAGTACCTGAAGGAACAAAAGATTGAGCTTCGCAACGAATCTGCAATCTCCTCTGATTACTATCCGTCCAATAATGAATATATTGCTCAGTGCAGTATCAAAGAAAGAAACCAGACATTGTTGGAAATTAAGCTTACTGTTCCAACCCAGGATCAGGCAATCCATATCTGTGATTCCTGGAGGGAAAAAAGCGAAGAAATCTACCAATACCTGATTGCTCAGGTATGGCAGGATTAGACATCTTCTATCACACTTTCAATATAACCAAGGATTTCATCCCTGCCCTGCTTGGATAAAGCAGAGTAGGGAAATATCAGATCTTCTTTCGACATCTCCAGCTTCGTACGGATAATCTTTAAATTTTTCTGTAATTGTGAACGTTTTATCTTATCAGACTTTGTTGCAATGATAACCGGTGTGAATCCATTATGACAGATCCAGTCATACATCATTTTATCATTTGCAGAAGGTTCATGCCGGATATCAACCAGCAAAAATACCAGTACCAGTTTTTCCGAAGTATGCAGATATTTTTCTATCATTTTACCCCATTTTTCCCGTTCCGAAGCAGACACCTTCGCATAGCCATAGCCTGGCAGGTCCACAAAATAAAAGGCATCATTTATCTTATAAAAGTTAATAGTCTGTGTTTTTCCCGGCTGGGAAGACGTCCTTGCAAGTGCCTTCCGGTTTAATAATCCATTGATCAAAGACGATTTTCCCACATTGGATTTACCTGCAAAGGCAATTTCTAACTGCTGGTTCTTTGGCAGTTTGCTGGTTACTCCACAGACCGTTTCAAGCTCTGCACTTTTTATGATCATAATTTCATTCTCCTTATTCTTCTACTTTTGTTTCAAGGCAAAAGAGCGTTTTACAATACCATTGGAAATCACTTCTTCCATATGGGACACATACACGATTTCCATTCCCTCTGTAATCTCCGCTTCCAAATCTTCTATATTTTTCCGGTTATCGGAAGGAACTAATACCTTTTTCATACCAGCATTTTTTGCTGCTAACAGTTTCTCTTTTAGACCTCCAATTGGAAGCACTCTTCCCTTTAAGGTAACTTCTCCTGTCATGCCAAGTCTTCCATTTACAGGACGATTAACCAAAGCGGAATACATGGCTAATGCCATAGTAATCCCGGCTGACGGACCATCCTTTGGCGTTGCCCCTTCTGGTACATGAACATGGACAATGTGCTTTTCAAAATATTCCTCTGGAAGCTTTTTTATCTCCGGCAGGGTACGCACATAGGATAATGCAATCTGTGCAGATTCTTTCATCACATCGCCCAGATTGCCGGTCAGTGTAAGAGCACCTTTTCCTTCTAACAGATTCACTTCAATCTGTAAGGTATCACCTCCAACCTTTGTCCATGCAAGTCCGGTTACCACACCTACTTTATCAGTAAAATCGCTACTGTCCATTGTATATTTTTCCACTCCTAAAAGTTCCGGCAATTTCTTCGGTGTCACACGCAAAGACTTATACTCTTCGGTAAGAAGCCCTCTTGCTGCCTTCTGCATAAGCTGACCAATAATCCTCTCTAAATTACGTACACCTGCCTCTCTGGTATAATTGCGGATAATCTTATACAATGCTTCATCCGTAATCTTAAACTGTCTTGCACCAAGACCATTCTTCTTTAGCTGTTTGGGAAGCAGATACAGCTTCGCAATATGGAACTTTTCATTTTCGGTATAACTATTTACCTCTATCATTTCCATACGGTCACGCAGCGGTTCCGGAATAGATGATACATCATTTGCAGTGGCAATGAACAATACATTACTTAAGTCCACAGGCACTTCAAAATAATGATCCCGAAAATAAGCATTCTGCTCTCCGTCTAATACCTCTAACAATGCTGATGCAGTATCACCTTTATAATCACTGCTGGTCTTATCAATTTCATCCAGGAGGATCAACGGATTATTAACTCCGGTTTTGGCAATAGCCGATACAATCCTTCCGGGCATGGCACCAATATAGGTTTTCCGATGTCCCCGGATTTCTGCTTCATCCCGGACTCCCCCCAACGCAATACGTCCATATTCCTTATGAAGAGCCGTGGCAATGGAACGGGCAATGGAAGTTTTACCGGTTCCCGGAGGTCCAACCAGACAAAGGATTGGCGCATCCTTTCTTCCACTCAGATTACGCACTGCAAGATAATCAATGATACGTTCCTTTATCTTTTCAAGACCATAATGATCTTTCTCCAGCTGGTCAATTGCCTTTTTCAGATTACGATTATCCTTTCCTTCCCTGTTCCACGGATAGTCTAATAAGGTTTCAATATAGTTACGGATTACTGCACTTTCAGAGGAGGAATAAGGAAGACTCCGGAAACGCTTAATCTCTTTTTCCAGTTTTTCCCTTACCTCTGCCGGGGGATTTACCTGCTCCAACAGACTCACATAATGGTCTCCCTCATCCTCTGTATTTTCTTCTCCAAGCTCTTCCTTGATTACCTTCAACTGTTCCCTTAATACATATTCCCGCTGATTCTTATTCACACAGTCCTTCAGTTTATCTCCAATTTCTATACGAATATTGCTGATTGTAATCTCATTTAAAAGCACTGTCAGCAATTTTTCCACACGCTCCTCAAGATCCGGCGTTTCCAATATCTGCTGTTTTTCTTCTATCTGCATCGGGACAGCCTCTGCTGTTAAATCTACTAACAACTTCAGATTGGATATACGGTTCAATGCTGTCCTTGTTACTTCATTTGGAATAATCCGGTTTTTTTCGCACTGCTTTAATACATCTTTAATAATGCGGACTCTTGCCGTGCGTTCCGTATCCGGCAGCCCATCCTCATTATCTTCCATCTCTGAAATATCTGCTTTATAGTATTTATCTTCATCATAAAATGCATTAAGAAAAGCCCTCTTTTTTCCAACTATCAGCACCCGGATTAATCCCTTTGGAAGTTTTAGTATCTGTTTTACCATAACAACAGTTCCTACTGAATAGAGTTGTTCTTTTGATATGTTATCTTCTGTTAAGGAAGATTTTGCCGTTACCACAAACATATCCTCATTATTTTCCATAGCATAATTAACTGCATTTATAGAAACCTCTCTCTGTATGTCAAAATGAACACTGGTTCCCGGCATAATCACCATATCCCGAAGTACCATCATTGGAATCTGTTTTTTATCATTCTTAGTTCTTCCCATATGCATTCCTCATTTCGTAAACAATTCAACAATAATAAGAAAAGGAACCTGTAATATCCAACAAGTTCCATTTTCTCTGATATTCTGGCATATCCCTGCCATTTTCCGGATTCTATGCAATCTCTCCGTTATTTTTCTTTGGATGCCGTTTCACAAAGGATTTACGAGGTCTTGGAGAATCTGAATATACAATTTCCGGTTTCCCTGTTCCCTCAACTGTTTCCTTTGTAATCACACATTTTGATATCTCTTCATTTGACGGAACCTCATACATCAAATCTGTAACACAGTTCTCGATAATGGAACGAAGTCCGCGGGCACCAGTCTTTCTTTCCATGGTTTTCTTGGCAATTGCCTTCAATGCTTCATCCTCAAATTCAAGTTCTACGCCATCTAATTCGAATAACTTCTTATACTGCTTACAAATTGCACTCTTTGGTTCTGTCAGAATACGAACAAGCGCATCTTCATCCAGCAGATCCAGCGTTACCGTCACCGGCACACGTCCTATGAATTCCGGAATCAGACCATATTTCACATAATCAGCAGGAGTTACCTGCTTTAACAGTTTTCCAACATCCTCTTCCGTATTCTCGGAAAGTTCAGCACCGAAACCAATCGACTTCTTACCGATACGGTTTTCAATTACTTTCTCTAAACCATCAAAAGCTCCACCACAGATAAAGAGAATATTCGTTGTATCAATCTGAATAAACTCCTGATGCGGATGTTTTCTGCCACCCTGTGGCGGCACAGACGCAACGGTTCCTTCAATAATCTTAAGCAATGCCTGCTGTACACCCTCACCAGACACATCTCTGGTAATGGATACATTTTCGGATTTCTTTGTAATCTTATCAATCTCATCAATATAAATGATACCATGCTGGGCACGTTCAATATCATAATCAGCAGCCTGAATAATCTTTAACAGAATATTCTCTACATCTTCGCCCACATAACCAGCCTCTGTCAAAGCGGTTGCGTCAGCAATTGCAAATGGAACATTTAAAAGCTTTGCCAATGTCTGGGCAAGATATGTCTTACCGGAACCGGTTGGTCCCACCATGATAATATTGCTCTTCTGCAATTCTACATCAAAATCCTTATCCGAAAGGATTCTCTTATAGTGATTGTAAACTGCAACAGAAAGTACCTTTTTTGCCTCTTCCTGCCCAATAACATACTGATCCAGGAACTCTTTAATCTCTTTTGGTTTTAATAAGTTAATATCTGAAGACTCGTCATAATCTTCCAACTCATCCTCAATAATTTCAGAACAAACCTCGATACATTCATCACAGATGAAAACATTCTGACCAGCAATCAGTTTTCTTACCTGATCCTGTGTCTTATTACAAAATGAACAACGTAAAGGCTTTCTGTCATCTCCACGAATTGCCATTGCTACACCTCATTTTCTTATTATTTATTTTCTGTTTCCCGATTCTCAACTACCACATCAATCAGACCATATTCCTTTGCCTGGGCAGCACTCAGCCAATTATCTCTGTCTGTATCTTTTTCAAGAACCTCCACCGGCTTTCCGGTTTCTCTCGCTAAAATCTCGTTAATCTTTCTCTTGGTGTTCAAGATATGTGCTGTTGTTATCTCCATATCACTTGCCTGGCTTCCGCTTGGCATTCCACCCATTGGCTGATGAATCATAATCTCGGCATTCGGAAGTGCCATACGCTTTCCTGGTGCACCACCTGCAAGCAAAAATGCGCCCATACTGGCAGCCATGCCGACACAAATAGTAGAAACATCACATTTAATATAATTCATTGTATCAAATATTCCAAATCCAGCGGAGACAGATCCACCCGGACTGTTGATATATAAATGAATATCCTTGGTAGGGTCCTCAGACTCTAAGAAAAGAAGCTGTGCAATAACAAGGCTTGCCGTTGTATCATTTACTTCTTCTCCAAGAAAGATAATCCGGTCCTTTAATAATCTGGAATAAATATCATAAGAACGCTCTCCCCGACTTGTCTGTTCAATGACATAAGGTACTAAACTCATACAAAACCCTCCTGTTTTATCAAATTTAATAAAAATATCTTTTCAAATTGATATTCTTAAAACAAACACCTGCTTAGCAGGTGTCTGTTTTGATTCTTTATTTCTCGATTGCAGCTTCCGTTACAAGATCTACAGCCTTCTGGACAGCAATATCCTGTTTGATAGCATCTTTCTCAGAATCGCCAACTAAACCAGTCAACTGATCCAAATCCATCTGATACATCTCTGCCATCTTCTTTAACTCTTCATTTAACTCATCCTCAGATACCTGAATATCCTCAGCCTTGGCAATTGCCTCTAATACAAGACGGGATTTGATTCTTCTCTCGGCCTCCGGAGTAGCTGTTTCTAAGAACTTCTCCTTTGTCATTCCGGTAAACTGGAAGTACTGTTCAATAGAAAGTCCCTGATAACTGATCTGTTGTGCAAACTCGTTCATCATCTGTTCCTTTGTGGTCTCAACCATAGGCGCCGGTATCTCCATAGAAGCATTCTCGATAATCTTATCAATTACAAGACCTTCCTTTGTATTCTTTGCAGCTTTCTCTTTCTTCACCTTAAGTGTAGCCTTCAAATCTGCTTTATATTCATCTAATGTATCAAACTCTGAAACTTCTGATGCAAATTCATCATCCAGTTCCGGAAGTTCTGTCTCTTTGATACCATTTAACTTACACTTAAATACAGCTGGCTTGCCTGCAAGGTCTGCTGCCTGATAATCCTCTGGGAAGGTAACATTAACGTCAAATTCTTCACCGATATTCTTACCAACAATCTGATCCTCAAAGGTATCAATAAAAGAATGGGAACCTAATGTAAGCTGATAGTTCTCTCCCTTACCACCCTCAAACGCTTCACCATCTACAAAGCCTTCAAAATCAATCGTTACTTCATCATCCATCTTGGCAGCTCTGTCTTCCACAGGAATATTACGTGCATTCTGTTTCTGTACATTCAAAAGCTCTGCCTGTACATCCTCGTCTGTTATCTCGGTATCAACTTTCTCAATCTCAATACCCTTGTAATCACCGAGCGTAACTTCTGGCTTAACTGCAACAGTTGCTGTATAAATGAAATCTTTTCCCTTTTCCATCTGTGTAATGTCAACTTCTGGACGGGATACAACATCTAAACCACACTCATCCAATGCACCCGGATATGAATTCTCCATACAGGTGTTAGCAGCATCCTCATAAAACATTTCCGGACCATACATCTTCTCCAGATAGGCCTGAGGTACTTTTCCCTTACGGAATCCAGGAACAGAAATCTTACCCTTCTGCTTATTGTAAGATGCCTTCATTGCCTCTGAAAACTCAGCAGCCGGCACCGTAATTGTAAGCTTTGCCATATTCTTTTCTAAATTTTCCACTGTTAAACTCATCTTTAACAATTCCTCCTTAAATATATATCATTTTATTCTTTTGCAGCTTATATTATATATTCCCTGCCCAAAAGCAGTTATCCATCTGCACTAATCAGTCAATTATATCATGTGATATGTAGAAATGTCTAGTGTTTTTTATAACTATTTACAAGAGAAAAGGCCGTAATTTACCTTTTCAAAAAAAGTAAATTACGACCTTCCTGTTCAGACTACCGGCTTATAATTACTTACCAGCCATCTGGTTCATCTGAGCTTCAACTAACTTCTTTGTCATCTGTCCACCAACAGAACCATTCTCTCTTGAAGTTAAGTCACCGTTGTAACCGTTCTTTAAAGAAACACCTACTTCAGATGCACACTCCATTTTGAACTTGTTCATTGCGTCAGATTTCTTGCTAGAATTGTTTGACATAACAGTTCCCTCCAAATAAATATATTTAAGACACTTTGATGTCTTGGTTATAGTATTTGCAGGGAACTTTGTTTTATTAAGGTAATTATTGTTAAATCAATTATTTTAATTTTCTTTTAAGGAAGAAGAATCCTCCCATGCACAACAGCATCATGAAACCGACAGCTGCAATCGGTACAGCATCTCCAGTCTTTGCAGTACCGGAACTCTTGAGCGTACCAACGGATGAAGTATTAGAAGCTGCAGGTTTCGTATCTTTATCCTTAATCTTCTTCTTACCATTATCCTCTGTTGTAGTGGTCTGCTGCGAAGTATTTGCCGGTACAGTTGGAGTCGTTACGGTTCCATTGTTATTAGAAGGAACTGTCGTCGGCTCTGTAGTAGGTTCCGTAGAAGCCTCTTCTCTGCTGTAAAGCACCGCATAAGTTGAGAACTGATTTGTAGTAATCGTATAGGTATCCGGATTATTATCCTGATCTGCTAAAGATGCACCAATAAAGTTCTCACCATCATTATGGATTCTAATAACCTCTAATCCCGGTTTACCTGCAAGTTCACCTAACGGAATGGTAACGGAAATACTGGCTCCACTGGCAAGATTGGTAACACGGCTCCGCTCCGTATCTCCATTTACATCTGTTACAATCTTATACAGGGACAAGTCTAAATATGCACCTACCACTTTATTCTTATCTGTTACTGCATACATAGCAGATATTTCATTGGCAGAAACACTGGATACTGTCATCAAAGTTGCATAAAGTTTAAATTCAACAGTACCGCCAGCTTCAATTAAAGTTTTGTCTGTTTCTGTAAAGTTGACCGTATCATTATTGAATATGGAATCCATATTATCTGCTGTAATATTCGGAGTATCATCTGTTGTAATAACAACCGATGTATTCTTACCAGATAAGATCAATTCTATATAACTCTCAGGATATACAACCAAACCATCCTTGATCAGCAGACGCATGCTCTTTGAATAAGTTCCATCTGTAGCCACAATCGTGTAATTACCGTCCGGAACATTATTAAATACAAATTCTTCACCGGCAGTTACTTCTTTTGCCATTATACATACATTACCCTCAAACAGACCAACTGTAATGAAGCCTTCTGTATCATCTGCATATCTTGTGGTACCGGTAACCGAAATACCACTTACATCTGCGGAAAGGGTCTTGAAATATCCCTCATACTCCAACACTTCATCTGCCGAAGAAACAGCTGTAACCTTAAATACATAGGCCGTTCCCCTTTCCAGATTCTCCAATACAGCAGATAATGCTACATTACCATTTTCATCTGTTGTGGTAACTGCTTCTGCCTCTGTATAAGTAGTATCTGCATATTTCCGATAAGATAATGATGCAGAAGCAATATCAAATGTTCCTTTTATAATATTGGCACCTAAAGTTGCCTTGGAATCCGATATATTGGTAACCGCCTTAATCTTCATACTCATTGGCGTAAATGCTGCCGCATCCGAAATATTCCCAGCTATATCAGCTGCCTGAATAGAATAGTTGCCAGTTTCACTGATTTCAAAACTTCCGGCATATCCGGTATCGGTCTGTTCTACCTTTGCTGTAATATCCTGCGTACCATGTAACACTTTAATTGCATCTTTATCCACTCCGCTTCCACTATCTGTCACCGTAAAGTTTACAAGAACAGTGGAACCGCTTCCCTTTTCCGTTGTAAAGGAAATCTCCGGAGCTGTCTTATCAATCTGCACTGTTACAATATGCTCATCATAAGATTCGCATTCTACGCCGGATACACTCTTACTCCATGCCTTTATGTTAAAGATTCCCTCATCCGTAAGTTCAACTTGTTTTTCTGCACCTGTAATCGGAGTATCATTATAGGAACTTTCTCCATCTTTCCAGATACGGTAACTTGTATTAACCGGCGTACCATCCTCTGTCTTCTGTGGATTGGTAATGGTAACAACTGGATTGGAAGTATACCATCCATTGGTTCCGGTTGGCTCATCCGGTGATACTGTTATACCAGGACAGTCCGGCGTCTGGTCAGAAATCATTGTAATCTCTTTTGTCCATGTAGCTGTATTACCCGCCTTATCGGCTACTACAATGGAATAAGTTCCCTTCTTGGTTGCCTCAAAGCTTGCGGTGTAGACACCGTTTGCATCCGGTTTTCCTAAATCACAGTCAATGGTATTTCCATCGCCATCTGTTACCTTTGCATAATCCACTCCACTCAGATCATCCGAAGTGGTAAAGGAAATGGTTGTTAATTTACTCCATACTTTATCATCATAATCCACCACAAGATTCGGATCCACATCATCAATCTTAAAGGTTATCTTATTCGTCTCATAGGTATTGCCTGCATTATCCGTAACAGTTGCATATACCGTATATGGTGAAGCACTTTCGGAAGGAATATCCTTTGTAAAGGACTGTGCCGTAATCTTTTTCGAAGAATCCAAGGTCTCTTCGGTATCAGCGTCATTAATATGCCATACGACATCATGTATACCGGAATCGGAATCCGTTACCTTCAACAAAGCCTGGCAGTGATTGTAATATGCCATTTTATCCTCAGGAACATTTGACTGATCCTGTACAATAACATCTTTATTCGTTCCAGAATATACCACTAACGGTTCACAAACCGGAGCTGCCTGCTCCACAACCCATTCATAATCATTCCCGGAACCGGAAGGTTTTAACCGGATTGTTTCACTTACGTTACCGGCTGTATCAACTGCACGACAGGTAATTGCTCCCTTCTTAGCAGCATCATTCAATATGGTAATGGTTGCAATTCCAGTATCCTGATTAAATGGAACGGAGTGTGCTGTAACATCCTCTCCAAACAAACCATACTCCAATGTTGCAAGACCGGAAGTCTCATCCTTATATTCTATCTGAACATTAATGGTAGCACGGGTATAAGTACCAAAATCAAATACACCACCTATTCCCGGAATAAAACCTGGTATTCCGGTGCTGCTGTTATAGGAAAGCTCATCCACTGCATAGCCAACATACTGTGGTTTTCCTTTATCATAACTAACCTTCAATGGCTCTTTTGTGGTCACTGCACCTGTACTTGATTCTAGATAAATCTGAAGATTTGGATTATTGGAATCCTCTTCTTTTAACATACCACCTGCTTCAAAAGTGACACCACCATCTCTGGAAATATAGACTGTATCATATCCACCATATTCATTCACTTGTTCAACAGGTAATATCTTGGCTTCATCTCCAATATACCAGCCATCCGTACCGGTTGATGCAGAAATTGTATAATTGGTTCCCAGCTCCGCTTTTTCCTGAATAACTTTGAATTTACCCTTTACACCTTCCTGATCAATAAATGCAATTTCGTAATTCGATGTCCCCTGTGCCTTCGCACTTATCTTATACTCCCCTGTTACAGTTAAATCCTCCGGTCGGTCTGTTGTATATGTAATCGTACCTAATGAACTGATATTATCACTACCACAAAATCCGGAACTGTCATTATCATTATGTTCTGTATCTAATACAACTTTAAACTGATCCACCGGTGTTGGTTCTCCTGCACGGATTGCCAAAACATTTGTATCTGTCTTTAAATACACATACCGTTTCTTAATGGTACATCCGGATATCTTGGTAGATACCAGTTTATAATTGGCTGTATTCTCAGTATTCATAGACTCCATATGTGCATCACTTGGAAGAATAATCTCACTTGCCTCCGAAACATTGGCTGAATTGTACTGTGCCACACCGGTAAAAACTACCTGCATATCTGTCGTATCCCCATTCTCGTCAATAGTTGACAATGGAGACGTAATCTTAGGCGCACTGGTGGTTCCATCATAAGTTTTTTCTTTTAGCTTATCATCCCCAAGAGAAATATAAACATTCTTAGGAGATACTGTAATGGTAATAGTAAATGTTTTCGGCAAAGTACCACCTGGTGCATTTCCATCTGTAACACTAAACACTAACTGCTTGGCACCTGTTGAACCGGTGGTTTCCGTCGGTCCGTCTGTACGGATTAACACCCCGCCTTTCCCATCCTGCGGAGTAGATGCTTCTATTCCTATTGCTCCCAGTTCAGGACCGCCTGATGTAATACTATATGTAAAATCTCCGTTTTTCTCACCGCTTCCAGCCACAGCATAAATATATTCTGCTGTAATGATAATATCACTTTTATCAGTTTTATACTGATAATCCACCTTATTGTCAGTTACTCCGGTAATTCCGACATTGGCATATTCATAAACCGGATACAATGTCACGACTTTAAGATTGCCATTCTCATCCAGTTTATACAATTCCTGCTGATGCGAAGATACCAAATCTATATCCGTTACTCTGGTACCATTTCCACCTATAGACCAGCCAACAAAATCATATCCTGTCTCCTTATATGCCTTACCGGCTGCCTGGCTGTAAAATTTCTTATTGGTATCTCCATACACTAAATTCTGGGGTGTCGTAGCTGCACCATTGTTTCTCTCATCGCCATACTTATATTGTGCATATTGGATAGTATATGCTTTTCCGGACCATTTTAACGTAACTGTCTTGTCAAGCTGCTGACTGTTGCCAAGCGTAACTGTTAAATTGTCACCATTTTTACTAGCTTGACCTTGGTTTCCCGACACCTCTGCTCCTAATATATCATAACCAAATCTACTAGGATTTGTTATATCAAAGGAAGCCGTCCCGTCTGCAGCGATATTAACATAATAATAATTATCATTCAGTTCTGCTCCACTTACACCAAAAGATGCGGTATCACCAGCCTCACCTGTGGTTCCATCCACAATTGTTACTCTGTATTTTATAAGCGTCCGCTTACAGTAAAAACGAATTGCCCATGCTCCATCCTCTTGGGTTGGTGATATATTGTCAAAACTGGTAACAGGTTTCGTACATTCTTTGTCTGAATACCAACCCGTCAATGAATAGCAGCCATTAGCAGTATGTTGATTACCACTATTGGCAGTGTTAAGTACATTTTCTGCTTCAGATGCATCTATATTATATGTATATGAATTCTCACCTTTTCCCTCTGTCACGTCTTCAATCGACTGTGCCGTACCATTAGCAATAGTAACACGCGATGTGCCATCCATATAATAAAACCCATAACTAATCGTCTTCTTCTCATTATCTAACTTTGAATCCATCTGCTCTTCCTCAACACTATCTTCGGAAGAATCCTCAGCTTCCTCTT
>JBJEJE010000080.1:0-2696 GCA_051877755.1 Lachnospiraceae bacterium
TTTCCACAGTGAACACATACATTTCCAAGTGTTTCCTGCTTAAATGGCATACAACGGGTGGATGCGCCTGTCTCATCCTTGATGGCTTCCTCACATTCGGTCTCACCACACCACATAGCCTTTACAAAGCCCTGTTTGTTCTCGATGATGTCCGTGAACTCCTCCCATGTAACAGCAGTGTGGGTATTCTCTTCCCGATGCTTTAATGCCTTATTATACATATCCTGCTGGATGGTCTCTAACAGTTCACCAACCTTTGTGTCAATCTCATCTAATGAAACTTCCATCTTCTCTCCGGTATCACGGCGGACAATCAGTGCTTTATTTGCCTCAATATCTCTCGGTCCAATCTCCACACGAAGCGGAATTCCGCGCATTTCCTGCTCAGCAAATTTCCATCCCGGATTCTTATCGGAATCATCTACTTTCACACGGAATGCAGATAACTTCTCCTTCAGTTCGGCAGCCTTCTCCAGCACGCCTTCTTTCTTCTGCATAACAGGAACGATCATAACCTGGGTAGGAGCCACCTTTGGAGGCAGTACCAGACCGGAATTATCTCCATGTACCATGATAATGGCACCAATTAAACGGGTGGTCATACCCCATGAAGTCTGATATACATACTCCAGTTTATTGTCCTTGCTTGTATACTGAATGTCAAATGCCTTTGCAAATCCATTGCCAAAATTATGGCTTGTACCGGACTGTAATGCCTTGCCATCATGCATCAATGCCTCAATGGTATAGGTTGCTTCCGCACCAGCAAATTTTTCCTTCTCGGTCTTCTGTCCCCGGATAACCGGAATCGCCAAAACCTCCTCGCAGAAATCTGCATACAGATTCAGCATCTGGATGGTTCTCTCCTCTGCTTCCTCCGCTGTGGCATGGGCGGTATGACCCTCCTGCCATAAGAACTCTCTGGAACGAAGAAATGGTCTCGTCTCCTTCTCCCAGCGGACAACGGAACACCACTGGTTATATACTTTCGGCAAATCCCGGTAGGACTCTATTTCATTCTTATAGAAATCGCAAAATAATGTCTCAGAAGTAGGTCTCACACAAAGTCTTTCCTGTAATTCATTGAGACCTCCATGGGTTACCCATGCAACCTCCGGTGCAAATCCTTCCACATGATCCTTTTCCTTCTGTAACAGACTCTCTGGAATAAACATTGGTAAATATACATTCTCTACACCGGTTGCCTTAAACCGTTCATCTAACTGTTTCTGAATCAGTTCCCATATTGCATAGCCTGCGGGCTTAATTACCATACATCCTTTTACACTTGTATAATCAATCAAATCTGCCTTTAACACAACGTCTGTATACCATTGTGCAAAATCTTCCTCCATAGAGGTAATCTGCTCTACCAGCTTCTTGTCCTTTGCCATCTCATTTCTCCTTAACTCTCACTTATTACTTTTATGATACTATCTTCGCATCGTCTCACAATCACATTTAAAAGTGTTATGCGTCAAGCCCTAAAAGCTCAATCGAAAATATTATATCCTTATTCCCTCTTATTTTCAAGTCTAAGAACATTTCGGTTTTGAAAAGGCACCCATTTATTTACTGAGAACAACTTTCTTATAGATTTCCTTTCCAATCAGCACCCCCACTGGACCTAACAAAAATCCAAATACACCAAACAACCGGAACCCCACATACATACTCATAATGGTAAACAGCGGACGCATCCCTACTTTATTTCCAATCATTTTTGGTTCTGTAATCTGACGGATCAACAGGCATCCCAGATAGGCAAACAACAGGACTCCGGCTTTTCCAAACTGCTTCATGAATAACAGAATTATCATGTAGGGTATTAATATGCTGCCCGCACCTAATACCGGCAGGGAATCCACTATGGCAACCAGTGGTCCCAGTACCAGAAAATACGGCTGTCCAATCACAAGAAATGCCAGTGTACAGAGGGTCCCATCCATCAGCATGATGAACCCCTGCGCTTTTAAATAGATTTTCAAGGTTTCCTTACATTTCACAATCACCTGGCATACATTTCTTCCAATTTCCGATTGCAGCATTTTCTCCCGAATCCACTCATAATCCTGTATCATAAAAAATGTTGCTATGACCGTTATCACAATCTCAAATAAAATGCCAAACAGCTTTCCTGCCGCCTGCACCGAAAAAGTGGTCACCTTCGGAATCACGACAGACATGGAATCCCCCCATACATTTCCTGCCATATTTTCAATATAAGCAAAACTCTGTCCTTCTGTCATATGGAAAAAGGTATCCACCTGGCAGCAGCAATTTTTTAACAGACACATCAGCTTTGCCTGATAAAATGGAAAATTCAGAAGGATACTCTGTCCCTGACTAAACAGATAACAGCATAACCAGCCAATTAGCAACAGCAAAACCACATAAAGCAGCACCACGGAAATCATTAGGATCCATTTTTTCTTCCTGCCATTCCATACATCAGAATTTTTATATAATTTTCGTAAAAAAGGGTAATATACAATCGACACAATTCCTGCAATCACAAAGGGCAGTACCAACGGCAGCAGGAATCGGAACGAAAGATAAATACCTGCTGCAAGCAATACCAGCACGCCAACCTTCCTTACCACTACAATCACCTCCTATTCTTTCCGAAATCCCTGTTTAGTTAATTTAAAGAGGACGCTTTGAAGGGGTTGGGGGCGGACGCAGGTACATTGCCA
>JBJEJE010000081.1:0-13824 GCA_051877755.1 Lachnospiraceae bacterium
CCGTTTCTTTCCTGTCCCACACACAAGCCTTCACCACCTAAATGTGTGAAATTCCTCACAACCTCACGAAACAGGGATTTAAGAAAGGGCAAGCTATCCTGTGAATAGCTTGCCCTTTTTCGGATTTAAAATTCATCGAGTTCGATAACATCAAAGACGTCTCCCTCCGGTTCTGTTTTGAACACCATATGTTCACCACTTGCCGGATGTTCGAATTCCAGGCGAGTGGCAAATAATGCAATCTGCTGGTATTTCTTTTTTGTCTTTGTAAACAGTGGGTTATATTTGGTATCACCATAAATGCCGGCTCCTCTGGCTGCCATCTGCACCCGGATCTGATGATGCCTTCCCGTCAACAACTCAATCAGAACATAGGATAAAATACCATCATCTGTCTCAAATACATCCAGCACTTCATATTCCAAAACCGCCTTCTTGGCTCCTTTGGTTCCCTTCCGAACCACCTTTGTGGTATTGGTTTTTCCATCTTTCAAAAGATAGTCTTCCAGCTCTCCACACTCCTGCGGAAGTTCTCCTGTCAGAATCGCCTGATAGAATTTTACCATAGTTCCGTCCTGTACCTGATCCGACAAATTGGCTGCCGCCTTCTGGTTCTTTGCAAACACCATAATTCCGCCCACCGGACGGTCTAAGCGGTGCACCATAGCAAGATATGGTTCCTCGTCCATTTCTTCCTCTTCAAAAATATGATTTTTCAGATAACTCAATAAATCTGTATCTCTGCTCTTATCACTTTGTGCCGGCATACCAAAGGGTTTCACACAAACCAGGATATCCTGATCTTCATATAAAATCTCTACCTTCATATTTCACCTCGTTCATCTGTATGAATATTCACCAGTTTCGCAAACGCCTAGTATCCCTATCATAGCACAAATCTTTACGAATTACGATACAAAACGATATCCTATCCCCCATATTGTTTCAATATATTTCGGACTTTCCGGATTTGGCTCGATTTTCTCCCGGATTTTCTTTACATAGGATGCAACAGAATTATAAAAACCTTCTCCCAGATCATCCTTCCATATTGCCATATAAAGTTCCTCCTTTTTTACCACAATATTCGCTCTCTGTGCAAGGTACAGCAAAACGTCAAACTCCTTTACCGTAAGCAAGATTTCTTTATCATTTAAAAATACTTTCCGATTCAAAACCTCAATGGTCAGCCCCCTTACCTGTATGTATCCAAACACCCGTGTAAGTCGTTTATACTGTTGAATACGTGCCTGTATCCTCGCAATCAGCTCACCTCTCTGACAGGGTTCTACCAGGTAATCATCCACTCCCAACTGAAACATCTTTATCTTTGCCCATTCATCATCTGATTTTGTCAGAACAACAATGGGAATTTCTGTTATAATCCGAAGCTTTTCACAAAGATAAAAATACATTTCCACCTCCTCACAAATGAGCAGCACCAGATCCTTTTGTTTGATCTCCCTCTCAAACTTAATCTCTGTTCTGGCGTCAAACTCTGTCACCTCAAAACCGCTTAATTGAAGATACTCCTTCACACGGCAATCCCCCTCCTGCATCTCATGCAGTAATAAAATATGGTACACCCAATACACTCCTTTCCTAAATGTATTTTTAGAATAAATGTGAAATGTTGAACCGAAATGGTTCTAAGATCAGGTATCCAGACAGGACATTACCTGATAGGAAGAAGACCGGGCATCTATGCCCAGCTTCTGTGGCTGTACAATTCTGTAATCTGCCACTATCAGAAGCCGGAAACCAACCGGTTTCACAGCTTACTAATCATTATATAACGACAAACATCCCAGCCTGGTATTGCTTCCCGTACAAACTATAGAGTATTTTTCAGATTAAACACTCTGCTTCGTGACCTTGCAATAAGTCTCAGCCGACCTTTAACTTGAATTTCTGAATTTCTTTATCTGTCTCTACAACTTGAATCTGTCCACCCAAAGCACGAAGCTTCTCATCAAATGCTTCATATCCTCTCTGGATGTACTTGATATCTTCTACAACCGTAAAGCCTTCTGCCGCCAGACCTGCAATCACCAGTGCAGCCCCGGCACGCAAATCCGGTGCAACAACATTTGCTCCTACAAAATCATCTACACCATCAATAATTGCCGTGTTTCCTTCTACCTTAATCTGTCCTCCCATACGGAACAGTTCATCCACGTATTTAAACCGGTTTTCAAATATACTCTCGGTAATAATAGAAGTTCCCTCTGACAATGCCAGCACCACCGCTATCTGCGGCTGCATATCCGTTGGAAATCCCGGATATGGCAATGTCTTAATATTGGTAGCTTTCAGTCTATGATTGCTGACAACCCTGACTGCATCGTCATATTCCAAGACAACAGCACCAATCTCCTTTAACTTGGAAGAGATTGCCTCTAAATGCTTTGGAATTACATTCTTGATAGTAATATCTCCTTTCGTAGCCGCCGCTGCCGCCATGAAAGTTCCTGCTTCAATCTGATCCGGAATAATGGAATATTCCGTTCCCTTTAATTTCTCAACACCGCGAATCCGGATTACATCAGTACCTGCACCTTTGATATTGGCACCCATACTATTCAGGAAGTTTGCCACATCAACAATATGCGGTTCCTTTGCCGCATTCTCGATTGTAGTCTTTCCCTCTGCCAATGCAGCTGCCATCATAATATTAATGGTTGCACCTACTGAAACCACATCCATATAAATATGATTCCCAATTAACTGCTCTGCTTCCACATGAATCATGCTGTTATGTATATCTACATTCGCACCTAATGCCCGAAAGCCTTTGATATGCAGATCAATTGGTCTGCTTCCAATATTACATCCTCCCGGCAATGCCACGCTGGAACGCTTATATTTGCCAAGCATTGCACCTAACAGATAATAGGATGCACGAATCTTACGGATAAACTCATCATCAACACAATTATCTGCATTGGGATTAATGGTTCCTCCACAAATCTTAACTGTATGTTCATCTATATACTGCACTCTTGCACCAATTCCCTGAATTGCCTGCAAAAGAACTCTTGTATCTCTGACATTGGGAACATTCTCAACTATAACTTCCTCATCTGTCATAATTGCTGCAGCTAATATTCCAAGTGCTGCATTCTTCGCCCCTGCAATGGAAACCTCCCCTACAAGCGGATTGCCTCCCTTTAACACATATTGCTCCATATTGCACCTCTTACTATGGTCATCGACTACCTAGCGTAAACGTAATTATTATAATTATAGCATGATTAGAAGATTTGTAAACTGTTTTTCTTTTCCAGCTTAAATTTTTTAAGGAACTTTTAAGATTTTATCAGTAAAATATTACTACCAGCCTATTTCCTCGCCCTGATTTTCTGCCTCACAGTAAACACATCGGTATATCCGTTTTTCCCGGTCTGTCAGCTTGAAAATCTGCTTAATCCCCTGCTCTGTCGTAGTAATACAACGGGGATTCTTGCATTTCACAACATTTACAATCTGTTCCGGCAGACCAACCTTCTTCTTCTCAACGGTGGCACCATCTTTGATGATGCTGACAGATATTCCAGGATCCACATATCCAAGAATATCCAGATTGATATCATAATCCGGATGATCAATTTTCAAAATATCCTTCCGTCCCATTTTATGACTGGTGGCATTCTTAATAATCGCCACAGAACAATCCAGTTTATCCAAGCCAAGATATTTATATACCAGCATTGCTTTTCCTGCTGTAATATGATCCAATACAATTCCGTTCTGTATACTGTCAATTTTCATAGTCTATACCTAGCCTTTCCTCTTATTCCACTGCCTGTCTGGCAGTATATGTTATCCTAACATCCTATTCTGCCAGCTTTTTATTCCGGTTTTTCTATTCCAAGCAGCGTCATGATAAGTGCCATTCTGACATACTTTCCATTCAAAGCCTGTCTGAAATAGCAGGCACGGGGATCATCATCCACCTCCACGGAAATCTCATTTACTCTTGGAAGGGGATGCAGAATACTCAAAGTTTCCTTTGCATTCTTAAGCTTTGGCATATCCAGAATATAAGTATCTTTCAGGCGGATATAATCTGCCTCATTAAAAAATCTCTCTCTCTGGACTCTTGTCATATACAAAATATCAAGCTGGTCAATCACCTCATCAATGGTTCGCACCTGTTCATAGGCGATTCCATTCTGTTCAAAGACTTCTTCCCTGATATATTCCGGTATCTCCAGTTCTTCCGGTGAAATCATGACAAACCGGATATTGTCATATCTGGACATGGCTTTAATCAGAGAATGTACGGTACGTCCAAATTTCAGGTCACCACAAAAACCTATGGTGATATCAGAAAGTTTCCCCTTTTCCCTGCGTATGGTCAGAAGGTCGGTTAATGTCTGTGTCGGATGATTATGTCCGCCGTCACCGGCATTAATGATCGGTGCGTCTGATTTCAACGAGGCAAGAAGCGGTGCACCTTCCTTTGGATGCCGCATGGCAATGATATCGGCATAGCAGGATACCACCTTCACTGTGTCAGCCACACTCTCACCCTTAGATGCGGAAGAGGAATCAGACGAAGAAAAACCAAGTACATTTCCTCCCAGCTCCATCATTGCAGCCTCAAAACTTAAGCGGGTACGCGTACTCGGTTCAAAAAACAGGGTTGCCAGCTTCTTTCCCTCGCAAACCTTTGCATATTTTTCTTTGTGTGCAATAATATCATCTGCCAAATCTAGCAGTTCGTTAATCTCCTGCACACTCAAATCCATTGGATCAATTAAATGTCTCATGTCTTTCCTCCTGTGTTATATTTTCTGTATTACTTGAAATGCCATGTTCCATAAAATATGCTTCTATCTCTGCCCTTTGTTCCTTATCACATCGAAGCACATATTGCTTTCTATTTGCATAAACACGAATCTGTATCGTGCTGATTTCATCATTAATAATCCGAAAAGCCTCTATCTTATCCCAATCCAGATAAGTTGTTCCGATAAATATACCTATAGGTGCAATTCCACTCTGCATCCTGCTGTTAAAGAAAATGAGCAGGATAAATGCCAGTAATGCAGGTAAAAACCGATAGCTGTTGCGGTAAAGCATAAATGCCACCAGCAGCAGTGAAACATTAACGTAAACAATCTCCAGCGGTCCTGTCTGTCTGCCATAACGGCTGCCAATCACAATCTCTTTTTGCTTGTCGATAGTTGAAAACGCAATCATTGCCGCCGTTCCAAATCCCAGAAACAAAACAATAGCTAACGCATTCAACCAGATATCTATCTTCAAATCTCTCACTCCAATGTCATTTTCTCTAGTATAACAGAGCCGCTTCCATATTTCCATCTCTAAGTAAAAATTTTACGTGTTTTAATTGCTCCTTCACATCAATTCCGGTTCCGGCTATCTCCACCCGGCAGCCTGGGAAAATAACATTCTGAACTACAACACAGGCATCCTTTCCACTGCTGATCAAAGCCTCGCTGCGGATTTTCTCCTCTTTATATTTCTTTAATTCTGTTGTCTTGATTACCTTTGCCTGGATAATCTTCATACGGCGGTTTGCTGTTTCCTTCGTCACCTTTGTCTGTGTCATACGTTCCATAACACGGGCAGCCTTATCCAGCAATTCTACTTCATCCTCAATCTTTTTAATTATAACGGCAAGCTCCCCATTCCGCTGCATAGTCTGTGGCAAAACCCCAGCCACCAGCTTTGTAGGAACCTCCATCTGATTGCCTGCTTCATTGATTTCTAACCCCTGTACAGCATGAACAGAACCACCCAGCACCAGGGACTCTCTTCCTTCCACTGTCACCTTTCCCTCCGCTTCTAATTCAGAATGCAAAACAGAGCGCACCTTGATATCTCCGCCCGCTTTTGCCTTGGCATTTTCAAAAAACTTGCAGGAAATATCTCCACCTGCCACCAGTCTGCCGGAAAACTTACCCTGCATACCATTATAGATAATAATATTCTTTCCCGCTTCGATAAAACAATTCCCCACATGTCCTTTTATCTCAACGTTACCGGTTACTATAATCATCATGCCGGACTTTACATCACCCCGGATATTCACATCCCCGTCAAAACGGATATGCCCGTAACTGATATCCACATCACCTGGAACCTCCAATAAATTGGTAATCCGCATTCCCTGCTCTGTAATTTCTATCTTTCCGTGCATTGTGGCATAATATTTTCCATCCTCCATCCGGAAGCCCTTTCCCTTCAGGGTAGGCAGTTCCTTTCCCCGTATTGGTGTCTGCATGGCATTATCAATAGTGTAGCCATATTCTCCATTGGTGGCTGGAACATACTCTGCCAGTAAATCGCCTTCATTCACAATGGTATATTCCTTTGTATGGACATACTCCACTTCACCATTTTCCAATATCTTAGGCCCTTCTTCATTTTCCGGATTCTGCACATGGAAAATATAATGTCCATCCTTACCTTTCACCGGTGCCTTTCCCCTTGCCACCTCCACATAGACATCATATAAATCATGTGCAATCATTTCACCAATGGCATTTTCATCAATTCCTGTTTTCACATCCTTGACCGTCATAAAGTCCTTCAGTTCAGAAATGGTAAATTCCTGACCTCCGTCATCTAAATGTAGTTTTAACTTGGCTGTCATCCGGTCTGCTGCCACCAGCACATCCGGAATACAAGTTTTTGTCCGCTGTTCCATGACCTTACCCCCTTATCACCAATACAGTGCTAAAAATCCTGCCAGGGCATCGTATAAACTAGCTGTGACAGGATTTTCATTTTATCTGTTTACTTTAACAGGGTTACCATAACCGCTTTTTCTGCATGGCGTCGGTTCTCCGCCTGATCCAGAATGAAATCAAGATTCTCATCCACTACTTCCTGGCTAATCTCAAAGCCTACATGCATTGGCATATCATGCATAACCTTTGCTTTGCTTCCAGCAAGAAAATCTTTGTTAATCTGATATGGCATCATCTTTGCCAATGTTTCTTCTTTCTGCTTCTGGTAAGCAGGATTATTGAAGAACTCCATATCCACCCATGTATCTGTATAAAGCACGTCCATCTTGGCAGCATATCCTTTTGCCTCCTCCATTGACATGGACGGATCTAATTCCACATAGTGACCGGTTGCTTTTGCCTTTTCATAAAAATCAGCATCTACAGCAGTCTCATTTACAAGAGGGGTCAGTCCATAAATGGTTCCCTCCTGCATCTTTGCAAAAAATTCCACCAGGGAATTAAACACATTATTCTTGGCACCGATATATAGAAGATTCACGTTCAGTCCTCCAAAGTGCTCTTTTAAAGTAAGGGCATCTGCCAAAATCTGGCACGGATGATACGTAGAATCGCAGCCATTGATAAATGGCACCGTTGCATTCTTATTAAACAATTCCACCGTCTCATTCTTAATCAAACGTGCCATGATAATATCCACATTACGGCAGACATACTTAATCTCTGAAACTGTCTCTCCTAGCACAAAATTGGAATCCTTCCACAACTGGTTATAATATGTACCGCCAAGCTCTGTAATACCTGTTGTAAAAGAAAGAAACGTTCTGGTAGAAGTCTTCTCAAACAATGTATATAATTTCTTGCCTTTCAAAGCTTCAGAATATTTCTCCGGTGACTTCTTCATATCATAAGCCAGATCCAGAATCTCATTCAGCTCCTCTTTGCTAAAATTGCTAAAGTTAATCATATTTTTCATCCTGCTGTATCCCTCTTTCTATTCAAATAGTATGTATTTTCTTAATTATATATAATGTTATGCCATAAATGCAACCCATATTTGTATTTTTTATGCTTTCGGTTGGGATTCTTCCGCATTAGAAGCTGCATTCTGTGCATTTGCCTGTGCCTGCTGGTTATTTTTCCGTTTCAATCTTTTCTGTTTACGCTTGTCCACCGGACGCATATTGGCAGCTGCCGCTTCCATTCTGGCACGCTGGATTTCCCGCAGAGTCTGATCCAGTTTCTGATAGCGTTCCTCTGCTCTTGCCTCCTGCTCCTTGGTCATTCCCTGGAACTGTGTAACGACTGCATTTGCTGCATGCTCTCCTGCCGTCCTTCCAATCAGTTCATTATTCTCCTGAATGGCATTGGAAAGAATCCTGTTCATAATCTGCTGGAACTGCTCCATTTTCTCCTGATTGGTAAGAGCCGTTCCCTTCACCGGAACTATGGCATTGGATTTCTCCGTTCTGTTTTCTTCCTTTTTTGACTCTGCCACAGCCTGAACCGCATCTACCGGATTCTGCTTCTCGCCTCTTGCAATCTGTTCCCGCCGCATTTCAAGATAGTTGCGGATTGCTTTTAGCTGGAGACCTTTTTCCTTCAAATCCCGAACCTTTGATAGTACCGCAATATCCTTTTCTGTATAGTATCTATGTCCCATCTCATTACGATGGATGTCCATCTTCAGTTCTTCTTCCCAGTAACGCAGTACATGGGATTCCACGCCAACCTTTGCCGCCGCTTCTTTAATCAGGTAATATTCTTCACTCATGTCATGTCCTCCCTAAAAGCCTTTTATGCATATTATAGGAAATTAACATAACTGCGGATAGTAGGTATCGCCTTCAAAATTCTGCGTTTTCCTTTAAAAACTCGACAAAATCAGTGATAATTCTTTTCCATCTTTTATTCCACGTCTTCATACTGGATAAAATTACACCGTCCCTGCTTATCTGCCTCATAGACTTTTCCATTATAGGTTATTTCCTGATTCTTCAGCAGCTGTCCTTTTTCATTAAAATAGTATCTGTATTTACCAATCTTTAACAGCTTGCTTTGCACCCTGACACCGGATGCCTGTACATAATATTTCTTACTGCCCACTGTAATCCACTGTTTTTTCAAAATAATACCCCAGCTGTTACAATAGTAGTATTTTCCATTGCATTTCTTAAATCCTTTTGAACGTTTTCCTTTGGCGTTAAAATAATATGTACTTCCGTTAATCTTCACCAGCTCATTCTTTGCCACACTGCCGTCACCGGTTACATACACCAGGACATTTCCCTTGTAAAGCCACTGGGATTTCAAGGCATAACCGCCGCTTCCAATATAGTAATCCTCCCCATCCACTGTAACCCATTTTTTCTTCTGGCATACGCCCTTTGTGTTAAAATAGTATGTTTTGCCACTGATTTTGTAAAGACCGGTTGCCCGATACCCATTCTTGTCAAGATAGTACTTTTTCTTATTGAGAGTAAGCCACTGGCTCTTTAAAATCTTACCATTCTTCACATACTGATAATGTGTACCGTCCGCTGCTTTCTGCCACCCGGTATAGGAAGCCGGGGCTTCTGTAGATGCTTCTTCCGTGGTTGGGTCTTCTGTATCCGTCGTTTCGGTATCCGGCGTTTCGGTTGGTGATAATCCTCCGGTTCCCGCCTCCGTCAGCGAACCGCCCACAATCGTATCGTAATTATCTGCATGCTCAAAATATTCAATTGCATTTGTGGTAAGATCAATCTCTCTCCCCCATGAAATGCGGCACTTACCGGAATAATTATTCTCTCCCACTGTAATTATATTGCCGTTACGGGCAATAACAAAAACAGAATGATTGGTAAACCGTACAATATCTCCCACCCGGATTGCAGCAATCTGTTCCGCCGTTGGTGACGTATATGTTGTCCATGTTGTGGCACCAAATACATCATAACCCAGTTTATTTGCAAAACCCATGCACTGGGTTGACTGGTTGTGAGATGCCTGTACACTGTCATAATAATGATTACAGGTACATGTACTGAGGGCATCTATACACACGCCGGTATTGTGGCAGGCACATGGAGTTTCTGTCCATCCATTTCCATTTTCCTGTGTACTTCCCACATGATTCCAGTATTTCCCATCCGGAAATTTCACCTTAAGTGCCTCAATCCGTGCAAGTATATCTGCCTCTGCCGCCTGGCTCTTAATTGGCATTCCGGCAGTAAGCACAAACACAATCATGCATAGCAGCATTATCTTTCCAGTCTTAAATCTTTTATCTTTTATCACATTGTTTATAAACCGCATTATCTTTTGTTCCTCCGTTTTACACTCTCATAAATTCCGTCAAATCAATCTCCAATCCTGTTATCAATACATTTCTTTTTATTACAGCAAAAAATCCGCTGCACCAATTATCATTAGTATAGCGGATTTCTTATAAAAATACAATTTGAAAATCATTGTCAGGCACTTCCGTTATCCGGCAAATCTTTTCCCATGCGAAAAGAGCAACGAAAGTCTGATTTGATTTTCATTGCCCTTACAACTTCATTTTCATAATTCTTTCCAAAATATAATACAGATGTTCCTGATTACCGGGAGTCTGCCGTTCTATGAGCTGATAACTCTTTAGGGCATAATCCGCAGGAGCCTCTGTAACCGTTTCGATGCCTTCCAGCAAGGCAGAAAGAGGAATTCCCAGCCCTTTTGCAATTTTATACAAGGTGTCAATCGAGGGTGTTTTCTCTCCACGTTCCAACTGTCCAATATAGGTATGATGCAGGTCGCTGTATTCCGCAAGCTTTTCCTGGCTTAAATGTTTCCGCTGACGCTGTACCCGAATCCGGTTCCCAATTTCTGTTGTAATATCCATTTTTACCTCCAACATGAAATAATAATACTATACTATAAGTATTAAAATCGGAAACAATACACTATTGACTACAAAGACTTCAAAATATATACTATAAATATATTTTTACAAAAATATAGATGATAGATAGCAAAAAGAAAGGAAGTACACGTGTATGAAAAAACGAAACTATATGGCAGTATTTGCCGCACTTATCCTGTTGATTGGTTGTCTGGTAATTCCACCTTCCGGCAGACCAGCATCCGCAGCAGACAAAAAACTGAAAGTAACCTGCAGTTCCAAATCCATTGCAGTGAATTGCAGCACCACCATCAAGACGAATGTAAGTGCAAAGTTTTCCTCTTCTGATCAGAAGATAGCAACCGTCAGCAGCAAGGGTGTTATCACAGGGAAGAAAGCCGGTAAAGTCAAAATTACAGTCACTTCAAAAAGCAACAAACAGCAGAAGGAAACCATAACCATTACCGTAAAAAACCAGTTTGTTATCACGGCACCGGAAAAAGCAAAAGCAACCTTAGAGACTGGTAACACATTAACGATAAAAGCAAACCTGTCCTCCACATTCAAGTCAAATCATTCTGCAATTGCATCGGTAAGTAAAAGCGGTGTGGTTACGGCGAGAGAACCGGGAACGGCAAAGATTACGGTTACTTCGAAAAAGGATAAGAAACTGAAAAAGACCGTAACGATTACGGTAATACAAAAAGCAGAGCAGTCGACAGAGAACAACACAGCAGATACGAAAACAACGGAGCAGCAAACTACAGCCGACATCAAACCGCAGCCGGGAACAACTACAGAGGCAGCCACTGCACAATCCACAACGGAAGCAGAAACAACCGAAAAGCCCACCACGGAAGAGCCAACAACAGAAGAACGCAAGCCGGTGGGAATTGAAGCAAACTACAGAGGCAGCAAAGTTCCAAATGACGAGTATAGTATGGCGAAGTTTGGAATAGATGTCAATCTGGTTTATAATGATGGTTCAAAAGAAAAAATTGAAAGCGACTATACATATGATTACGTCTCCAGGTCCGGGAATATAAGAACTTATAAGGTGGAAAGCAACGGCTTTACTACTACTTTTTCTGTAGAAGTATTTGATACCGATATGTTATATCCGTATTCCCTTACTGCAATCTATAATGGAGAACCGGTCAGTAAAGGGGAGAAGCCGAAATTAGAGGATTTTGAATTTTATATAATAATGAATGATCTGACGACAAAAATCCCTGATACAGAAATTGATAAAAGTAAAATGAGAATAATTTACCTGCAAGACTATCCTGATGATAAGGAATATTGGGGTATCATTTCATATGATTATACCTTTACGGACGAAAACGGTAATGAATTGTTTATTTGCCTTTTCACTAATGAATATTTTCCATACAAATAATTGTTTTGCGATATCCGCTTGCTAATCCCGGCTAACAAAGTTCCCCAGGCATTGCCCCATTCTTATCCGAATGGCATTACCTGGGGAGTTATTTATATTTCTTACTTCTTTATAGATTCCACTTCTCAATCACACATTCATGCTGCTTACTGGTCTTATCATAGTTGATACCCACCAAAAGCAGGTTGCCGTGATATTCTTTGAGGCTTTCCACATATCTCTTCTCTTTAATCTGAGCAATGGCACCTTCTGCGGACTGGTCATATTTTAATTCCACAATCATTGCCGGTTTGTCGGAGTATTTTCTCGGAAGGAATACCACGTCTGCAAACCCTTTGCCAGTTGGTAATTCCCGAATAACCGTATATTCATTTATGGCATTATAGTACGCCAGAGATATCACACAACTTAACGCATTTTCACTGTTATAGTTAAGAATGGATGTGTTTTCCAAATGTACCCGGTCAATCCCCTGAGCAACCGCTTTTGTATCACCCTGCCATGTCGCCTGCAGCAACTCGTCAGAGGCTTGAATGGCATCTATCACATAATTCCAATTCGTTTTCTTAATAGCTCGTATAAATGCTGCCCGGACTTCTTCATTTGGAATTGCCACCTCTTCTGTCTCGCCGTCATATGCCAGATAGCCAAGATGTACAAGCACGGTTAATACATCATCCCTGCTTCGAAAAGAAATCATATCATTTTCAAAGGTATTGGTGTCAATTCTGCATCGTCCTCCTGCCACCATTTGTATAATGGCATCCTTTAACCCGTCAAAATTCATGGAGATGTAATACTTCAAAGATTCATAGGTTTCTGTACTCGTCCAATAATTGCCAATCTTCCCTCTTCTCACGGAATCCACCACAGATTTGGGATTATAAATATGCAGATTTTCCGCCAGATGATATCCATCATACCACCGTTTTGCCGCTTCAAAATCCATGCCATATTCCTTATATAATGAACGCACTTCTTCTTCGGTAAATCCCACGTACTCTGCCAGCATATCGGCCTGCACCATAGTAAATTCATCAAAATTATTAAGTGCTGACTCTGTTCCATACTTCTTAATCGGCAGAATTCCTGTCAAATATCCCAGTTTCAAGAACTTTTTTGAAGGAGCATCCTTAAACAGTCCCCGAAGCAGGGTAATGTATTCCTCCTGGGCTGCAATATCATTTTTATCTTCCCGGAATATGGCATCCCACTCGTCTATGATAATGACAAACTTTGCGCCGTATTTATTATTGATATTTGCCAACACAACCGGCAGTCTGTTATCCTCATCACTGACACAATCCGGATAACCTTCTTTCAATTCTTTAATAAGAAAATAGTGAATATTTTCTACCGTTTCCATTCCTGTGCCAGACTGTCCACGAAAATAGTTTACATCAATATGAAGAACATCATATTGGTTCAAATGTTCCATAAAATCCCTGCTTCGGGAAATCCGACATCCTTCAAACAACTCTCTGGAATCACAACTTTTATCATAATAAGCCACCAGCATTTCTGCTGTTATGGATTTTCCGAACCTTCTCGGTCTGCTGACACAGATATAACTCTGTTCAGTTTCCAACACTGAATTCGTATATTCCAGTAACCCTGTTTTATCTATATATATTTTTGAGTGTACTGCTCTTTGAAATCCTTCATTTCCCGGATTCAGAAATACTCCCATACTTGAGACCTCCTGACTATTTTAACTATCCTTCGCGGAACATTTTTTCTTTATTGCTCATTCCCCAAATCGAACCTTACAGCAAAAAATCCGCTGCACCAATTATCATTAGTATAGCGGATTTCTTATAAAAATACAATTTGAA
>JBJEJE010000082.1:0-13676 GCA_051877755.1 Lachnospiraceae bacterium
GTCGACAAATCAAAAGTTGTAGACAAGAAATTCTTGAATATATACAAATACTATTTGATTCATATATGCAATAATACTTTAGATAAACACAAGGTAAAATAAGGTTAAAGGAGAAATGTAATGGAAACTAATTTTGATTATTTATTAGAAAAAACAGAATATAGTGATTTCGCTACTCAGGCAATTGAAGCGGAAAAGAGTCTTGCTATCTCTCCTGCAACATGTGCGATTCTTTCACGTAGAGCATTAGAATTAGCTGTAAGATTTGTTTATTCATATGATGCGGAATTAAGATTACCTTATCAGGATAATGTATCGAGTCTCATTCATGAACCATCGTTTAGGGGAATTATTGAACCAAGATTGTTCCCAATGCTTAAATATACAATTCATTTGGGGAATGTTGCTGTTCATACAAATAGTAATATTAAAAGGGATGAGGCTATTATTGCACTTCGGGATTTGTATGAGTTTTGTGACTGGATAGATTACTCTTATTCAGAGGGGTATGAGGAAAAGACCTTTGATGAATCCATACTAATGACAGGGGATGAAAAAAGGGTAAAAGCAGATGGATTAAAACAGCTATATGAAAATCTCAGTAGCAAAGATAAAAAGCTTGCGGAAATTCTTAAGGAAAATGAAGATTTGCGCAAGCAGATGGCTAGTCAGCGAACAATTAATAATGCTGCCAGAACATTCCACGTAGATAAAATCAGTGAAGCAGAAACACGTAAGAGATATATTGATGTTGAGCTTCAAGAGGCAGGCTGGGTAATTGGAAGTAATTGTACAGAAGAAGAGCCAGTTACAGGTATGCCTAATGCTACAGGAACAGGGTATGTCGATTATGTCTTGTGGGGGAAGAATAATTTACCACTTGCTGTTGTGGAAGCAAAGAAAACATCCGTTGATACTTTGGCTGGAAGTTATCAGGCAAAGCTTTATGCTGATTGCTTACAAAATAAATATGGACAACGCCCACTGATATTTACTGTAAATGGATTTGAGTTCTTCTATACAAATGACGCATTTGGTTATCCAAGACGAAAGGTTTCTGGTTTTTTTACACAAGAAGAATTACAGCTTGAAGTAGATAGAAGGAAACAACGGATTTCTTTGAGCAGTATTGATATAAATAATAAAATAACGGACAGGCCATACCAGAAAGAAGCTGTTACAGCTGTCTGTGATGCTATAGAAAAGAAACATCGTAAGATGTTGATTGTACAGGCTACTGGTTCTGGAAAGACAAGAGTGAGTATAAGTATTGTTGATGTACTTAGAAAACACAATTATATAAAGAATATTTTGTTTTTGGCAGATAGAACCGCTTTAGTTAAACAGGCAAAGAATAATTATGCAAATCAGTTACATGATTTAACATGTTGTAATTTGCTTGATAGTAAGGATGATCCTGAATCATCAAGAATGATATTTTCAACATATCCTACGATGATGAATGCCATAGATGAAAAGAAAAATAAGTTTGGAGAAAGATTATTCAGTCCAGCTCATTTTGACCTTATTATTTGTGATGAGGTGCATAGGAGTATATATAGAAAGTATCAGGAGATATTTGATTACTTTGATGCAATGCTTATTGGTATGACGGCGACACCTAAGAATGAGATTGATAAAAATACATATGGTATCTTTGATTTGGAAAGAGGGGTACCTACATTTGCCTATGAACTTGAAAAGGCTGTAGAAGAGGGATATCTTGTCAATTATTCTACATTGGAATACAAAACAAAGATTATGGAAGACGGTATTCACTACAACGATTTATCGGAGGAAGAAAAAGAGAAATTTGAAGATACTTTCGAAGATGATAAATTTATAGAGGAAGATGTATCAAGCTCAGAGATTAACACTTGGATATATAATGATGACACGATTGATATGGTGTTAAAGGAGCTTATGGAAAAGGGCTTGAAAATAGAAGGTGGAGATAAACTTGGCAAGACCATTATCTTTGCAAAGAATAGTACACATGCTAAGCGAATAGTTGAAAGATTTAATGCTTTATTCCCTGAGTGCGGTGGTGATTTTATAAAGCAGATTGACTATAGTATTAAGTATTGTGATTCGCTTATAGATGATTTCAGTGCGAAAGAGAAAATGCCGCAGATAGCAGTATCCGTTGATATGCTTGATACAGGTATTGATATTCCAGAGATTTTAAATCTTGTATTTTTCAAGAAGGTCAAGAGTTATGCAAAGTTTTGGCAGATGATTGGTAGAGGAACAAGACTATGTAAGGATTTACTTGGAGAAGGAATGGATAAGGAGAAGTTCCTGATATTTGATTTCTGTAATAACTTTGATTATTTCAGAGTGAATACATATGGTAGTGAGACGGGAATCCAAGAGAGCCTTTCTGAGAAAATATATAATACAAAGGCTCAGATATGCAGAGAACTACAGGCTCCAAGGTTTGCATCTAATGATGAATATATAACGTATCGTAGGGATTTGGTTTCCGATTTGAACAAATCAGTTATTGAATTGGACGATAAAAGTTTTTTGGTAAAGATGCATTATCGGTATGTAGAAACTTATCGTGATTTGGTCAGCTGGAATAATCTGCAAACAATTGAAATATCAGATATCAAGGAACATATTTCGCCTTTGATTAAGTATGCTAAGGAAGATGAGTTGGCAAGAAGGTTTGATTATCTTATGTATAGCATTGATTTAGGATTGCTTCAAAGTAAGAGTGTTCAGAAACCAATCAATACAGTTGTAGAGACAGCAAAGTTATTATCTGCTAAGTATTCAATTCCACAAGTAGCAGCACAGAAAGATGTTATTGAAAAAGTACAGTATGCTGATTTTTGGGATGGAACCAATATTATAGAGCTTGATACCGTTAGAAATGCCCTTAGAAATCTTATTCAGTATATAGATAAAATTCAAAGAAAGAAATATTATACTTCCTTTGATGATACTATTATTGATGCTGTTGAAGGTGAACCAATATATGAGAGTAAAGACCTTAAAGATTATCGGAAAAAGGTTGAGTTCTATCTTAAGGATCATAGTGACAATTTGTCGGTATATAAATTGAAACATAATAAAAAATTAACGGAAGCTGATTTGAAGGAGCTTGAACGTGTACTTTGGAAAGAACTGGGTTCAAAAGCTGATTATGAGAAGGAATATGGAGATACACCTATTGGGAGACTGGTAAGGCAGATTGTTGGGGTAGATAGACAAGCTGTTAATGAGGCATTTAGTGATTTCCTTTCCGAAGAAAAACTTAATATCAATCAGATAAGATTTGTCAAGCTTATTATTGATTACATAGTGGCGAATGGTAATATTGAGGATAATACTGTTCTTATGGAAGAACCATTCAGGTCTGTGGGAAGTATAACAACTTTGTTTAAAAATGATATGGCAACGGCAAAGGAAATTATGAATGTGATTGCTGATATTAAACGTAATTCAGAGGAAATTGCGTGATGGGATAGTCTTTCTGTTCCTAGAGAACGTGGAGAAGATGTTGAATCGTATATGAAGGAGATGCGTTTTTGACAAATGACTATCAATTAAGACAATTTAAGGAAATAAAGTGTATAACAGTTGATGAATTATAGTTTGACATCAACCCTGACATCAACGCCAGAAAAACACAATGAATACAATGAAAAATTATCACCATTATGCAGACAAAACAGACATAAAATGATAAAATAATCTATAACTGAAATTTAAAGGACTAAGTTATGCATGATTTTTGGCAAAGGGGAGTGGGATATGAAGATGTCAGATGAGGGAAAAAGGCAATTATATGACAAACTGTTCTCTGTAATTTGGGAAGATATACATTGTATTATTGAGATTGACCATAATGGGGGTCAATATTCTGTTTGTGAACAGAGTGATTATTTTAATAATATCTTTAAAGAAAAAGGAACCTTAAGAGAATTGTATCGGATTTTGTTTCTTAACAATGAAACAGAATCCGATGGCGGCTATGATAGATTCATTGATGAATCCATGTTTCAAAAGGACAACTATCAAAGCGGCATTCGTTTTAATGTGGCTGGAGAGGAGAGAGGGTTCCATTTTCGTCTGTTAAATATGTCTTCCGATAAATCGGTTCTTATCTTTTTTTCTGAGGAATCACTTGAATTAAGTAATACGCTTGAGATGGAAAAGATAGATACTATTCAGGAATCTTATCTGTTTTCCATGATCGTAGACCTTGCTAAAGACAGTTGTGTGAATCCGAATACAACGGAAATCAGTGCGGCCAGACAGGATTATATGGATATCAAATACTCGGATTGGAGAGTTATGATTTCCAATATGTTTAAAGAGGAAGATAAAGTGTTGTTTCTCCGTGCATCTTCTCCTGAAAATGTTCTGAATACTCTGGAAATGAAAAGCAGCTTTCACATTGATTTGCAGATGCTGAATATGCAGGGGGAATTTGTGTGGTGCCGGTTGAATTTTGCCAGAATGAAGAATTTTTCGAGGGAGAATCCACGGTTTGTTTATACGGTAAGTGATATTTCGGAAGATATGTTGCAATTACTTCGGCAGGAAGGTCTGGTTAAGGCAATTGAAGAACAAAATGAAAGACTGCAGGAGGCGGATAAGAATAAAACCAAGTTCTTTTCCAATATGTCCCATGAGATAAGGACACCGATTAATTCCATAATGGGGATGAATGAGGTCATATTGCGGGATTGTAAAGATGAGGAGATTAGAGGATATGCCCGGGATGTAAAGGCTGCAAGCCAGTATTTGTTAAGTCTTGTAAATGATATTTTGGATTATTCTAAGATCGAAGCAGGTAAAATGGAAATCGTTCCGGTGGAATATGACATGGCAGAATTAATAGGCAGAGTATGTAATATTATCAGACCAAAGCTGTTGGAGAAATCCCTGGAGTTTGAATTAAAGGCAGGGGAAGATGTGCCATCCCGGCTGTTTGGTGATGAGATAAGAATTGCACAGATTTTGATTAATCTTCTTACCAATGCAGCTAAGTACACAGATCGGGGAAAGGTTTCTTTTTTCATAGAGAGAGGAGAAGATGCGGAAGGACAGGCGGCAATAAAGTTTACAGTGAAAGATACCGGTATCGGAATTAAGCAGGAGGATATGGATACTCTTTTCGCTGAATATGGCAGACTGGATTTGTTGAGAAATCGGAATATGGAAGGCACGGGACTTGGCATGAGCATTGTGGAAGGTCTTTTGATACAGATGAACAGCCAGTTGGAAGTAGAGAGTGTCTATGGTGAGGGCTCAGTATTCTCCTTTACATTATTACAAAAGGTTGTTGATGAACATCCAATAGATTTGTCAGCCCCGCATAAAGAGACTGCCAGTCTGGAAATAACTATAGAAGATGCACAGGATAAGTTGGTGCTTGTGGTAGATGATACGGCACTGAACCTTCATTTATTTGAGGCGTTAAT
Organism: Lachnospiraceae bacterium; assembly: GCA_051877755.1. Classification (GTDB taxonomy): domain Bacteria; phylum Bacillota; class Clostridia; order Lachnospirales; family Lachnospiraceae; genus CAG-590. Next base: position 5,442 of record JBJEJE010000082.1, read on the forward strand.
GGCACCTTACAAGATGGAAGTGCATTGTGCCAAAAGTGGGAAAAAGGCACTGAATATGATGAAAAGGAATACATATAATATTGTCTTTTTGGATCATATGATGCCGGAAATGGATGGGGTTGAAACCTTGGCACAGTTACGCCAGATAGATGAATATTACAAATCGGTTCCGGTTATTGCCTTGACAGGTCATTATTCCCCAACAGCAAGAGAGGAATATATCAGTCTTGGATTTACCGATTATTTGGAAAAACCAGTTGTTCCAAAGATTTTGGATGAATTGATACATAAATATATTGAGTGAGTGAAAAATGTTGTCTAAAGCGGACTTTTTTAAAGAAAGATGCAAAAAAGTTCGCTTTAAAAGGGAAAATTCACACTTTATATAGAAACGAAGCTTAAATCTATATAATCCCTCCTACTTATGAAAATTAAATAAATGGCAAGATACGGTTAAATAAAATAAGAATATATATAAAAAAATTAATTATATTAAAAAAATTTGCCAAAAAGATTATTTAATTTGGTAAAATCTAAAAAGTTTTATATTCTATCTTCCATTAGAATGAGTTTTATGGTATGATACATAAGATTATTGCGAGGTTTTTCGAGATTATAACAGACACTTTAGAAAATTAATTATGTACTATTTATGATACAGGAGGTCGTTTATGAAGCCACTTAAAAGTTTGACAAAAGCAGAACTGCTGGTGATGAAGGAAGAGCTGGAAAAGGAATACAAGGATGCCCAGGGTAAGGGGCTTAATCTGAATATGAGCAGAGGGAAGCCGGGTGCATCCCAGTTAGAGCTTTCCCTTCCTATGCTAGATGTAATTAACAGCTCTTCTGATATGCGGACTGTTTTAGGAAATGATACAAGAAACTATGGTGATTTGGATGGAATTGGTGAGTGCCGGAAATTGATGGCAGACATGATGTCTGTGCAGAAAGACAATGTGGTTGTCTGTGGTAACTCCAGTCTGAACATTATGTATGATACCGTTTCCCGTTCCATGACACATGGCGTGAATGGTTCTACTCCATGGTGTAAGTTAGATAAGGTAAAATTCCTCTGTCCGGTTCCGGGATATGACAGACATTTTAAGATTACAGAGTATTTTGGAATTGAGATGATTAACATTCCGTTATATGAAGACGGTCCGGATATGGATATGGTAGAACAGTATGTGAATAGTGATGCAGCAGTGAAGGGTATCTGGTGTGTACCAAAGTATTCCAACCCAACCGGTATTTCCTATTCCGATGAAGTAGTGAAACGTTTTGCGAATTTAAAACCTGCTGCAAAGGACTTCCGCATTTTCTGGGATAATGCATATTGTATCCATCATTTATATGAGGATAAGCAGGATGAGATATTGAACATTTTAGATGAGTGTGAAAAGGCTGGCAATCCAAATATGGTTTATATTTTTGCCTCCACCTCAAAGATTAGTTTCCCAGGTTCCGGTGTATCTGCCATTGCAACATCATTGGAGAACATTGAATTTATCAAGAGTCAGATGACGATACAGACCATCGGATATGATAAGATTAACCAGCTGCGCCATGTAAGATTCTTTAAGGATCTTGACGGATTGAAAGCACATATGAAGAAGCATGCAGAATTGATGCGTCCGAAGTTTGAAGCGGTATTGGATGTATTAAATGAAGAATTGGGTGGTCTTGAGATTGGCAGCTGGATTGAGCCGAGAGGCGGTTATTTCATTTCCTTTAATGCCATGGAAGGCTGCGCAAAGGCAATTGTGGCAAAATGCAAAGACGCCGGTGTGGTCATGACTGGTGCCGGAGCAACTTACCCATATGGAAAAGATCCGTTAGACAGTAATATCCGTATTGCTCCATCTTTCCCAACTCCGGAGGAAATGAGGGAGGCAGCCAAACTGTTTGCCCTTTGTGTGAAGCTGGTAAGCATCGATAAAATACTTGAGACAATGTAATTACAATATAATCAAAATATTAAGGGTGAGCAGAGTCAATCTGCTCACCTTTCTATTATAGAACATGTTAAATAATTGCGAAACTCTTGAAAATGTATATTAAGTTGTGCAGATTTGACAAGTATCCTAAGCAAGTGCTTTGAGACCGCCGGCACTTAACGAGTGTGAAACACGAGTTTAGTACCGTTGCGAGGCGAGAGCAGTGCAAACGTACTTGCGTGGATATTGTTAAAACTGCACAACGTTTATAGAAAAAGCAGGAGTTTCGCAATTACCGAACGGAGGTACAAGATGGCGAAGAAAGAAAACAAAACCAATGCAATGCGGATACTTGATAAGAACAAGATTGCTTACCGCACCAAGACCTATGAGTGTGATGAATTTATAGATGGAATCCATGTGGCGGATTTGAATGGAGATCCCTATGACCAGTCCTTTAAAACGCTGGTGACGGTCGGGAAAACCGGCAGTTATTATGTATTTGTCATTCCCATTGATAAAGAGATTGATTTTAAGAAGGCGGCAAAGATTGTGGGCGAGAAGTCGGTAGAAATGATTCATGTAAAGGATATCAATGCAGTGACCGGATATATCCGGGGCGGCTGTACTCCTCTAGGCATGAAAAAGCTGTATCCTACGGTGATTCAAGAGAGTGCAAAAAACTTTGATGAAATCATAATAAGCGGCGGCAAAATCGGTATGCAGATTTTATTAAATCCACTGGATTTAGCCAAGGTGGTAAATGCACAATTTGCAGATATCATTGCATAAAAGGGTAACCCGTTTATCCATCAGGTATTTTTGAAAGAATCTGGTGGTGTGGGTACTGTGCAGCATGTAGATCTGGCAGTACAGAATCACAGCAGTGGTGCATACAACCGGAGAAGGCTCAGCCACAGGCGGTATGGTTTGTTCATCTGCAGACAGGATTCATAAGTGATTTCTTCCGATACCGATATGGCATCCAGAATGTCGTCTTTAATGGCATTGATTTCTTTACAATGATATAAAAATGTCGCACATTCAAAATGCAGATACAGGCTTCTGAAATCCAGATTGATGGAACCGACTACCGCATAAGTATCGTCAGCCACCATCATTTTGGAGTGGATAAAGCCTGGAACATATTCATATATTTTAACACCGGCTTTGGTGAGTGGTTCATAGAAGGAACGTGTCATCATAAATACGGTTTTCTTATCCGGCACCCTTGGGGTGATGATCCGTACATCAATACCGCTCTGGGCCGCAAGAGTCAGGGCGGTAATCATTTCGTTATCTACAATCAGATACGGTGTTGTGATATAGATATATTTGGTGGCACGGTGAATCATATTGAGATAGACATTTTCTGCCACAACCTCTGAAAACAGAGGATTATCTGCATAAGGCTGCACAAAACCGTCAGCGTGTTCTTTACATTCTGCCGGAAAATCCGCATATGGAACATGATATTTTTGGTAGTCTACAGGCTGTTCGGAAACATGCTGCCAAAGCTGCAAGAACATTACCGTAAAATTCCAGGTTGCCTCTCCTTTTAACATAACACCGGAATCTTTCCAGTATCCGGCAAGTTTTTGCCGCTGGTTGATATATTCATCGGCCAGATTGATACCTCCGGTGAAGGAGGTATGACCGTCAATGACAGTAATTTTCCGATGATCACGATTATTCAGTCGCAAAGACAGGGTGGGACTGAACGGATTAAAGCAATAACACTCAATCCCGAATTTTCGAAGTTCTTCATAATAGAGAGGAGGAAGGGTGCGGACACTTCCCATGTCATCATAGATGATTTTTACCTCTACTCCGTTTCGGGCCTTTTTCTTCAGAATTTCCAGTACACTATTCCAGAAAATACCATCGTGGATAATAAAATATTCCATGAATATAAAATGTTCAGCTTTTTCCAATTCTTCCAGCAGAGTGATGTAAAGTTCTTCTCCTGAGGAAAAATATTGTACAGAGGTATTCTGATAAACCGGATATTTTGCAAGATTATAGATATAGCCTGCCTGTGGTGCAGCATGCCTGCTGATTTTTTCGATGTTTTCCAAAACAGATGGATCCTGTTCCAAATGGGTCTTGGATTCGGCAACAGCATCCCGGATGCTGTTCCGGAATTTACGTCTGGTACTGTTGACAGAAAGAAGAAGATAGAAAAAACCACCGAAAACAGGAATAACCAGTATGGTAATGCACCATGCCAGTTTATAGGCAGGGTTGATTGGCTGGTTAATGATATATAATACGACAATCAGACTGATGATGGAAAGTGCAACCTGTACACCCCAGTATTGCTCCCGAAGCTGAAAAACGGTGAATGCAAAGAATCCAATCTGCAGGAGGACGAGCAGAATGATCCATACCAGTTTATCCATAAAAAGGGTATAGTCACCACGTTTTCTTTCATTGTCGATTACATGTTGTTTGTGCATTATAATATGCCTCCTGTTGTCTGCTCTTTATATATTATGCATTTCGATAGTCTGTTATTATGGAAAGAGAAGTTACCTCTGCCAGCGTCCGGCTGCTCCACAGGGAAGAACCAGACCGTTATCCGAAACAGGGAGACCAATTTCATCGGATACAACCTGTCCGCCGTGCTGGCTAACCACTTCTGTGGATATGAGATAGGTAAGCACTGCCGGTGCAAGTCCTGTGGTATAGGAATTTACGAGGAAAAAGAGAGGATCATCACTTAAAAGCTGTTGGCATAGTGCAATAAATGGATGAATCTTTTCTTCAATTTTCCATATTTCACCCTTTGGTCCTCTGCCATAGGATGGTGGATCCATAATAATGGCATCGTAGTGATTGCCCCGGCGAATTTCCCGCTCTACAAATTTGACGCAGTCATCCACAATCCAGCGGATTGGGGCGTCGGAAAGGCCGGATGCAGCTGCATTTTCCTTTGCCCAGGTCACCATGCCTTTGGAAGCATCTACATGGGTGACACTGGCACCTGCCTTTGCTGCGGCACAGGTGGCACCACCGGTGTAGGCAAAAAGATTCAGTACTTTGATGGGACGGTTTGCATTCTGGATTAAATCAGAAAACCAGTCCCAGTTGGCTGCCTGTTCCGGAAATAGTCCTGTATGTTTAAAACTAAAGGGTTTTAAATGAAAGGTCAAATCTTTGTAATGAATGGACCACTGCTCTGGCAAATCAAAAAATTCCCATTCGCCGCCGCCTTTTTTGCTTCTATGGTAATGGGCGTTTAATTTTTTCCAGGCAGGGTTTTTCTTTGGCGTGTTCCAAAGTACCTGCGGATCCGGACGGAGCAGGATATATTTCCCCCAGCGTTCCAGCTTTTCTCCATTTGATGTATCGATTACTTCATAGTCTTTCCAGTTCTCTGCTATCCACATAAATGTCTCCTCTTATACTGCATTTACTTTCTTATAGTATGAATTATAAAGGGAGAAAATTATTTGTCAAATTTTTTTGGATGAATATGTGAAGGGATATTCCTGACGTTATCTTATGCTTGCTTAATTCATGTATAAACCATATAATTATGTAGGTGTCAAAAGAAATTTTGCCGCTTACTGATATTTCAAATTGTTTTTTAATGAAAAAGAAGGATAGACATAGAGGGAATAGCAATGTTAGATACAATTGGTCAGAAACAAATTTTAGATGTATTATTAGAGAATCCGGATAAGGTTATACTCAGCAATCTGCGGGATAAGACATATTTATATAAGAAGATAGTGATACAAAGGATTGCACTGAAAGGGCGGGAGGTTTATCAGATTGAACGCTTTACAGAGAAGCAGGCATTTCATGAGAATGTGGAAATGGACTGTTTAGAGCAGGTTGTATTGGAGGATTTCCCATCCGTGTACAGTCAGTTGAATATTTTTAAAGATGGGAAACAGTGGGATTTCAAAGTGACGAAAAAAGGGAAACTGCTGTCAAACACACATGGCAATTATAAAAACATACAGGAAATGGACGGTGGACAACGTCAACTGGTAACGGGAGAGATGCAGACTGCCGGCAAAGTAGAAAAGGAAGCAGTGGGCAGGCGGATATCTGTGGATGGAACACCGCTTTCGACTCACAACCGGAAGAAGAATTATTTATTGGAAGAAGGAACCGTGATTCCGCCGCTGGTGGATCTTGGCATTTTCACAAAAGAAGGAAAAGTTGTCCGCACCATGTATGATAAATACAAGCAGATTAACCGGTTTCTGGAACTGGTGGAGGATGTGGTAAAGGATTATCCCAATAAGGATATGCATATCATTGATTTTGGATGTGGAAAATCCTATCTTACATTTATCCTGTACTATTATCTGGTGGAATTAAAGGGATATCAGGTGCATATGACAGGACTGGATTTGAAGGAGGATGTTATCCGCAAATGCAATGAAACCGCAAAGAAGTATCGGTATGAGAATCTGCATTTTGAACTAGGAGATATTAATGGATATCAGACTGGGGAGCCGGTGGACATGGTGGTGACGCTTCATGCCTGTGATACTGCCACGGATTATGCACTTTATAATGCCATAACCTGGAATGCGGGAATCATTTTGTCGGTGCCATGCTGCCAGAAAGAATTAAATGCACAGATAAAGAGTGAAGATTTATCCCTGCTTACAAAATATGGGATTGTGAAGGAACGGATGTCGGCTATGATGACGGATGCGATTCGTGCCAACGTATTGGAGTATTGTGGATATAAAACACAGCTTCTGGAATTTGTGGACTTTGCCAGCTCGCCGAAGAATATACTCATCCGTGCGGTAAAGGGAAATGTGTCAAAGGCAAAGAGGGAGCAGGCAAAGGCAGAGATTGAAAGGCTGTGTGAAGCATTTGGTGTGGAGCAGACTTTGGTTGGGCTGATAAAATAGAATAGTATGTGATATCCGCAGATAGTGATTCAGAATGATAATGAGAGAAATGGAGGGTGCAGGATGAAAAAACAGATGATGGTGTATGGGATGGTTGTATTTATGTTGCTCGGCCTTTGGGGAAATGTGCAGAGTGTTGAGGCGAAAACGAGATTGAACAAGACGAAGGTAACATTGACAGTGGGGAAAAGTGTTACCCTTAAAATGAAAGGAACTACTAAGAAACCGAAATGGACCACGTCCAATAAGAAAATTGCCACTGTCAGCAAAGTGGGAAAAGTCAAAGCGAAGAAAGCCGGAAAGGTAACGATTACCGCCAAAATTGGAAAAAAGAAATATTGCTGTCAGATTACTGTGAAGAATGTATCAAAAAATACAACGGAGGAAACGGCTTCAGAAGAGAATAAGACAACCGAGGAAGAGAAGGCAAACGAAGAGAAAACGACCGAAGAGAAAACGACTGAAGAACAGGGTTCAACGCCGAGTGATTCTACAAGCAGTGCAGATGCAGGGGAGTATTCCATTGATAATGTGCATAGCGGAGAGGGCACATATTATGACCGCACTTCCGGAGGTGCAGCGAATCTGGATTATATGGAGGCTTCCTATTATACGGCTGCTATGAATAATGAAGATTATATGAATGGTCTTGCCGGAGCATATATTGAAATAACAGACAAAGATGGGGACAAGATTAATGTGGTAATTACGGACCGTTTGCCTGAGGGGAAGAAGGGGGATATTGATCTGACAAGAACTTCCTTTGAACAGATTGAACCGCTGGTAACAGGAAGGATGAATATTACATGGAAGATAATTCCTCTTCCGACCACGGAGCCAATCCAGTATGTGTTTAAGCCAACCAGCACCCAGTACTGGGCAGAGGTACAGGTACGCAATCACCGCTATCCAATCAAAAAGCTGGAATATTTTGATAGTGCAACCAATTCCTATGTGGAGCTGCCAAGACAGGAATACAATTATTTTACTGCAGCGTCTGGAATGGGAGAGGGACCGTATACTTTCCGGGTGACAGATTTCTATGGACATGTATTGGTGGATACCGGAATTTCCATAAATTCCACAGAGACACCGATAAATGGAGCAGCTAATTTTCCATATTAGATTTGTGTTGAAGAGTTATAAGCAAGCTTGTGCATACGAATGATGTATAGATGAGCCATGCGGACCTCGTCTCCGCTTTGCTTCGACTTGGTCGTGGCTGTCGCGTACAAACGAGCCATGCGGACCTCGTCTCCGCTTCGCTTCAACTCGGTCGTGGCTGTCGCCACATGATTTGCCAACAACATAATAGTGCTTGTAAGCAAGCTTACGCACTATATATTGTTGACAAATCGCATGGCTCGTAGCTTGCACGGAAAAAAATACAATTTAATTAAAAAAGTACTTGC
>JBJEJE010000083.1:0-11996 GCA_051877755.1 Lachnospiraceae bacterium
ACTTTTTCCTGTCCATTTTTGGCAATTGCCTGTCGTTCCTCGTCATGCTCCAGATAATATTCAATTTTGTTTAACAAATCCTCCTGGCTTTCGTAAACAGCAAGGTCTTTTCCGATTTCAAATATTTCCGGTATTTCTGCCTGATAGTTGGTAAGCACAAATCCTCCAGCTCCCATAATATCGAAAATGCGGAGTGGAAGCCCGGTTTTAATTGGCCGGTTAGTCATATTCAGATTGATCTTACTGCACTTGAAAATCTTTGGCATCATTGTAATGGAGTCTGCTCCGCCCCGGCAGTTTGCCTTTGGAAAATGGGATGTATTGCTTAAAGTATACAAATCCAGCCGGAAGTTTTCAGAGATGTTTCGAAGTGTCATCAAACGTTCCTGTTCTGTGCATTTGTATCCAATGTAAGTATCCGCAATAATTGCCTTTGTATCTTCGGTGTAATCTTCGCCTAAAGGATACCAGTCAGCAAAATCTTTAAATTGTCTGCAGAAGTCATCCGTTAAGGAATCTTCAATGAAATTATAGCCATAGACATTTAACTGAGCTTTGATAATTCCATCCACATAGCCGCTGATATAATCAGGGATGTCAGTAAGCTGGTTATACCGGCATTTCTCTTCATAGGTGGATCCTACAAAAGAAATGTTGCAGTCGTATTTTTTGTGGTCATTCTCTGTCAAAACAATGGAATTCCATGCATCATAGTCACATGCCAGAGGCATATGGAAAATACAGTCGGGATTCAGTGGATGAAACTTTTCATATTGACTGCGGTCAAACATGAAAATCCGGTTCCATGGATTCCTGATGGTTTCAGAGTATAACTGAAAACAAGGATTGTCCACAGTCCAGCAGATATATGGAATTTTAAATACATTACAAACTCTGGACACGATTGGAATGAAATTAACGGTAAAGACGCAGTCATAGCGTTTCTTTTTCAACTGCGCAGCCAGTTCATTCAGATATTCCTTGTCGTAATCCACACTTTTAAACAGACGGGTCATATAGTCAATATTGTGACCCAATTGTTGGAAACCATGATCAATGCCGGTTTCACAGATGCTGGTCCATTTACAGAATAATATATTTAGGGGCCTGAAATCTGCTTGGTTCTGAGATGAGACTTGTCTGTTCGGAGATGGGGTTCTCCTGGTTTGCGAAGATGTTCTGGCTGGTGTCTGTGTTCCCCATTTATCCAACATATCATCCCGCAATCCTAAGAATGTTTCCTCGTCCAGTGGATAATCTAAAAGCTTCAACATCACATTATCAAACTGGTTGCTTTCCCATTTACGGAATGGATTGGTTTTATAATCCGGTACCAGTTCCCGGACCGTTTCCTGCATCTGCAGATAGCAGGCGTAAGAGCGTTCCGGAAATTCCTGAAATACTTCCCAAAGCATATATACATAGTATTTTTCCAGAAACATCCATTCAATATCATCCTTATATTCTTCCATTAAACCCCGTTCCTTACAGGTTTGCAAAAAGCCCAAAGCGATGTCCATCTTGTCAAACTGGTACTCCTGGCTGCGGCGCTGTACGGTACCCTCCGGATTGACAAAATAGTGGTATAATTCTTCATCAATTCTATAGTAGGATTTGGCATACAAAAATGCCAGATAACAGAAAAAGATGTCCTCGTAACGAATCTGTTCCGGGCAGAAAATGTCATTGTCTATCAAAAAGGATTTCTTGAATACTTTGTTCCAAAGAGCAGTAAGACCGATTTGTGTACCGATAAATTCTGATTTTGTGGAAGGGTTGCTCAAATCAAGATATCCTGGTTTCCCTAATTTCTTGACTGAACTCTTGTGCTTCTCGTCCTGTGCCAGAACCCATCGGCATTCCACAAAGTCACAGTCGTATTTTTGGATGGCAGATATCATTTTCTGAAACATGGTAATATCGGTCCAGTCATCGGAATCCACATAGCCGATGTACGGAGCAGATGCATATTCCAGTGCCACGTTTCGGGCGGTGCCCTGGCGGCGGTTTTCTTCAAAATTAATAATGATGATATTGTCCGGATACTCCGCTTCTAATGCTGTCAGTTTCTCCAATGTGCCATCGGTGGAGGCATCATTTACAAAAATCAGTTCCATCTGTTCAAATCCAAGTGTCTGGTTTTTGAGACTCTGAAAACAGCGGTCAATATACTTCTCTACGTTGTAGCAGGGTATGATAATGCTGATAATTTTATCCATGGGTACCTCCAGATCAAAAGTTATAGGTGTAAAAAAATATTTTTTATAGTATAGCATGGATTGGAAAGGTTTGCTAGATATGGATAGCAGGATTCTGGTTTTATAACATTTGAAAATCCGTAAATCCGTATAAAATACGAGTTGACGTATTTGCATAAATATGATATGTTAAATGAGAAATCCGTATAACAGAAGTATATCTGATAAACAGAGGTTGCTTTATTTATCATATTTTTATATAATAAGGAGGAAGATTATGAGTAACAGAAAATTATTTGATGAACTGACTATTTCTGACAACTATATGTTTAGCAAGGTTATGCTGAATCAGGAATTGGCGAAACATTTTTTGGAGATGGTTCTGGGTTGTAAGATTAAGGAAGTATCATATCCTTCATATGAACATGCGATTGATATTCGCTATGATGCGAAAAGCATACGTTTGGACATAATACTGGAGGATGATGAGCATACGGTTTACAATCTGGAGATGCAGGCTACGAAGTTGGATTATTTAGTCAAGAGGAGCAGGTATTATCAGGATTTGATTGATTTAGATTTGTTGGAGAAGGGGGCTGATTACGATAATCTGAATCGCAGTTTGGTGATTTTTGTATGTACATTTGATCCTTTTGATAAGGGACAATATCTGTACAGCTTTCAGAATATGTGTAAACAGTTACCATCGCTTGCATTAGGGGATGGTACGGAGAAGATTTTTGTGAATACAAAGGGATATCTTGGAGAAGTTGATGAAGAGTTTAGGCAGGTTATGAAGATTTTTAATGGAATGGAGGCGAATGGTGCATTTGCAGAAGCATTGCAGCAGGAAGTGATCCGAGTCAGATCAAGTGAGAAATGGAGGCGGGAATATATGACATTGCAGATTTTTATGGATGATGCAAGAAAAGAAGAGCGCAAGCTGGGAAGAGCAGAAGGAAGAGCAGAAGGAAGAGAAGAAGGAAGAGCAGAAGGAAGAGCAGAGGGACAGCTGATTAATCTGATTCGACAAATATGTAAAAAATTAGAGAAGAACAAGTCTGTTTTGGAGATTGCAGATGAATTAGAGGAATCAGAAGAGGATATTAGGAAAATAGTTACAGTAATGGAGAAATATACTCCGGAGTACGATGTAGAAGCAATTTGTAAGGAATTATTGCAGTAGTAATCGAGTGAAAGGAAAGCGGGGAACATGTATGACAATTAGTGAGCGCATTTTTGAATTACTGAATGAATGCGGTATGACACAGAAGAAATTTTCGGATGCTACAGGAATTCCGCAAAGTACCATCAGTGATTGGCGTAAGAAGAATACCAATCCGGCTTCTGATAAGATTATGATAATTTGTCATACATTACAGGTTACACCAACGTATTTGTTATCGGGTGTGGAACCGGATGGTGAGAGGGGAAGAGAAGTAGATTATCTGGTTGTTGATAAGAATTCCCGGGATGGTATTTTGTTGGAACAGTATCATAGTTTGAGTGTTGGAGAGCAGGAACGGTTGCTTGGGTATGCACAGGCAATTTCTGAGATGAAAAGGCAGAAGTAATAGAATCACCATTATGGAAACTTAGGAGGAACAACGGATGAATCAGGAAGAAGTATTGAATGTATTAAAAGATTTGGCAGTGCGTGCAGGGCACGTTATTATGGATATTTATGAGACGGATTTTGCGGTGGATTATAAGGAGGACAGTTCACCCCTTACGATGGCGGACAAACAGGCAAATGCATTGATTGTGGAGGGTATTTCGCAGCATTTTCCAGAGTGTGCAATTTTATCGGAAGAGTTGAAGGATGATAAGAGCAGAAGAGGCCAGGATTACTGCTTTATTGTTGATCCTTTGGACGGAACGAAGGAGTTTGTGAAGAGGAATGGACAATTTACTGTGAATATCGCACTTGTATATCAGCAAAGACCGGTTGTGGGCGTGATTTATGTTCCAGTGACAAAGGATTTGTATTATGCGTCGGTGGAGAATGGTGCCTACAAGCAGGAGGGTGCTGCAGGAGCAGTCAGCAGACTTCGGGTATCGGATAAAGTGGACAATCTGGTATGGGTGGGAAGCAAGTCCCATTCCACCGAGAAAGAAGCAGATTTAATAGAACGGCACAAAGAACAGATTGGGGAAACCATTTCTGCCGGCAGTTCATTGAAAGGCTGTCTGGTGGCTGAGCAGAAAGCGGATGTGTATTACCGATTTGGATTAACTTGTGAATGGGATACTGCCGCAATGCATTGTATAGCGCAACAGGCAGGTGCGGTAATCCGTCAGATGGATAATACGGAATTATTGTATAACCGAGAGAATACATTGAATGATAAAGGGTTCTATATTGTGAATCGCCAGGAGAATGTCTGGGTGGATTAATATAGGAAAGTTATAATTCTGTACTACTCAGGAGCAGCTTTTTTTGAAAAATAGAACCTAATTGTAACAGGAGAAATACAACAACCGTCTATAATTATTAAATATCTTGAAAGTATAAGGTAAATAGTGTATAGTGTTGATAAATCAACAAGTTTGATTTGGCACAAAGAAGTGTAAAGGGCTGCCGTTATGTGCCAATAAGGGCAGCTTTTCATTTACATGGAAGGCATCAAATCAAAATGCCATGCGAGGATGTGCATGAATTTAGATAGGATTAGGTCAGCAAACCTGACCTGAATCCAGCACCAAATCCCGTAAGCAAGACTTGAAATAGGAGGAAAAAATCGTGGATTGGAATGAGGCGATTGAGGAATTAGAAAGCCGCCGCAGTAAAGCAAAGCTGGGTGGTGGACAGGCTGCCATTGACAAGCAGCATGAAAAAGGAAAATTAACAGCAAGAGAACGGCTTGATATACTATTTGATGAGGGAACTTTTGTAGAGATTAACGATTTAGCAGAATCCAGAATTGATGATTTTGGTCTAGATAAGAAACGTGTACCGGGAGACGGTGTAGTTACCGGATATGGTAAGATTAACGGAAGAACTGTATTTGCATCTTCTGAGGACTTTACGGTAATTGGCGGGAGTCTTGGAGAGTATCATTCCCGTAAGATTGTTCATATTCAGGATATGGCACTGAAGATGAGATGCCCGATTGTTACCATTAATGACAGCGGCGGAGCTAGAATAGAAGAAGGAATTGATTCCTTAAGCGGATATTCCGGAATTTTTGAGAGGAATACCATTGCTTCCGGTGTTATTCCACAGATTGCAGTGATTTTAGGTCCATGTTCCGGTGGTGCATGTTATTCTCCGGCCATTTGTGATTATATATTTGTGGTAGATGAGACAAGTAAGATGTTCATCACTGGTCCGCAGGTAGTAAAGACTGTGATCGGTGAGGAGTTATCGGCAGAGGAGTTAGGTGGGGCAATGACCCATGCATCCAAATCCGGTGTAGCACACTTCCTTTATAAGAGTGAGAAGAATTGTTTGGGAGGAGTAAGAGAACTGCTTTCTTATCTTCCTGATAATAACCAGGCACCGCTTCCGGTGAAATCCGGAAGAAGTGTTGATCAGTGTAAGAGCCTTGTGAATATCGTGCCGGATAATAAAAAGAAGAGTTATGATGTACATGATGTGATTAATGCGATGATTGACCGGGATAGCTTCTTTGAAGTACAGAAGCACTGGGCAAGAAATGCGGTTGTAGGATTTGGAAGAATGGAAGGAAATACGGTTGGTTTTGTCTGCAACCAGGCAAACTTTAAGGGTGGTTCTCTGGATATTGGCTCTTCCGATAAGATAGCCAGGTTTATCCGTTTTTGTGACTGCTTTAACATTCCATTGGTTTCCCTGATTGATGTACCTGCATTTTTGCCGGGGTCTGAACAGGAACATAACGGAATTATCCGTCATGGAGCAAAGATATTATATGCTTATGCAGAAGCAACGGTTCCGAAGATTTCTTTAATCATGCGGAAAGCATATGGTGGTGCTTATATTGCTATGAATTCCAAGCATATGGGAGCAGATATCGTATATGCTTGGCCAATTGCAGAGATTGCCGTTATGGGAGGCGAAGGAGCCATTAATATTATAGGCAGAAAACAGATTCAGGCAGCAGAGGATCCGGAAGCTAAGCGTGCAGAATTGATTGAAGAATATGAGAAGAAATTCTTGAATCCATATATTGCTGCAAAACGGGGATTTGTGGATGAGGTAATTCGTCCGGATGAAACAAAGACAAAAATTGTGGCAGCATTAGATGCCTTAAAAACAAAACAATTAAGTCGTCCATACAAAAAACACGGAAACATGCCGTTATAAGCGACGAACGCAATTTTCAAAGGAGCATACCTTCTGCTGGCAGAAAGGGATGCTCCTTGAAAATTATGTGAGTGCAAACGTCACCGAGATGAAGTGAAATGAAATCGAGGTGCCGTTCGTCGCTTATAACGTTCCTGCTGTAGTTTGTGCAGCTGCCTGCCCGACTACCTGATTTGCAATTGCATCAGAGTTTTCTGAATCGGCTTTAATCCATTCATCAATGCCTTTCATAACAGCATCGTATGTTTTCTGGGAAATCTCTGGCAATTCATCACCCCAAAGCTTGGCAGCAGCATCAAATCCTTCTTTGATGGCATCCCGCATCTGCTCTGCTTTGCTGGAATCTCCACCGGTTAAAGCCTTAGCAAAATCCAGAATGCGTTCTGAAGTCTGTTTTACACCCCAGTAGCCATCTTCTGAAACATCTTCAGCGGCCTGTTTGGCGGTAGCTTCATCCACTTCAATACTTCCATCTAATATACCCTGTCTGAACTGATCCCAGATACTTGCAGTTTCTGAAGCTTTGCCCTGCTTGGAAATTAATTGTTCTACAATTCCCTTTAACTGGGAAAGTCTTGCATCAGCATCCGCTTTTAATTTGGCGATGGTCTGGCTGTCTACCTTACTGTTCTTTGTAGAAGTAACAGCTTCACTGTCTTTAGATGATTCATAAATAACGCCGGTTTCTTCGGCGGTGTCTGTGTTGGTTGCATTTCCGGCTGCCTTGGCATCCTTGCGCTGGCTTTCTCCTTTAATCTGTGAAACCAGATTGCTGGTATACGCACTGTTTCCTACATTGTTTAATTCCATAATATACCCTCCTTGGTCTGTAAATATTGAATGGGGCTTGTGTCTTATATCCAATATTCGAATTCATGAAAGTGAAATAAGTACAAAACACCCTTTCTAATATGATTATCGGAATATCTATAAAATAACTTTACAGAAAAATAAGTTTTTGTAAAAAGTTATTTTATAGATATAATTTTATGAAATATACAAACCTTGATATAACATATAAAAAGATAGAAAAAATAAAACGGACATATGGATAAGTATTTTATAAAATGGTATACTGTATATTGTATACAATAGTTTGAGTGGATACATATATGGAGAGGAGATAGAACATGACGGATACACTACAGTTAAAGGCGTATGCCAAGATTAATCTGGGACTGGATGTAGTAAGAAAAAGGGAGGATGGATATCACGAAGTCCGCATGATTATGCAGACCGTGAAATTATTTGATAAGCTCACTTTCCAGGTATTAGAAGAGGATGCCATCCGTTTAAAAACCAATCTGGGATTTCTTCCGGCAGACGAAAATAATCTGGTATATAAAGCGGTTAAGCTTTTGAAGGACACCTATCATGTGACAAAGGGAATGGAGATAGATTTGTTTAAATGCATTCCGGTGGCAGCAGGAATGGCGGGAGGAAGTACAGATTGTGCGGCGGCTTTAGTGGGAGCATCCCGGCTCTTTGGTCTTTCCCTGGACAGACAGGAGTTAATGGAATTGGGAGTTAAACTGGGGGCAGACGTACCATACTGTGTGCTTCGTGGAACCGCACTTTCCGAAGGAATCGGAGAGGTATTGACACCTTTGCCACCGATTCCGGATTGCAGTATATTGATTGCAAAACCACCGATTTCTGTGTCTACGAAATTTGTTTATGAGCATTTGGATGCAAAAGGTCTCTCAGAACATCCGGATATTGACGGAATGGTGGATGCCATTAAGTCAGGAAGTCTTTCCGGTATTACATCCCGTATGGAAAATGTTCTGGAAACGGTTACGATTCCGGCATATCCGGTAATTGAGGAGATTAAGGACTGCATGAAGGAGCAGGGAGCAATGAATGCGTTGATGAGCGGTTCGGGACCTACCGTGTTTGGAATATTTGGGGATGAAAGACAGGCACTTTCTACAAAGCGGCTGATTCAGGAGAAAAAGCTGGCAAACCAGGTATATGTAGTGAAGCCGTTTAACCAGAATATAGAAGGATAGAGGGTGACAGATATGGAATTGAAATATGATGGTAAAAATGAATATCTCCCTCTGCGGGATGTGGTATTTCAGGCATTGCGGCAGGCAATTATTACCGGTGAATTTTCACCAGGAGAGCGTTTGATGGAAGTGAAGCTTGCCAATAAACTGGGGGTCAGCCGTACACCGGTACGGGAGGCAATCCGTATGCTGGAGTTAGAGGGACTGGTAGTAATGATTCCAAGGAAGGGAGCGGAGGTTGCCCGGATTACGGAAAAAGATCTGCGGGATGCCTTAGAAGTGCGGACTGCCATAGAGGAGCTTTCCGTGGAGCTTGCCTGTGCCAGGATTGATGATGCGGGCAAAGAAAGGTTGAAAAAAGCCTGCATGGAATTTAAAGAAGCCATTGACACGAAGCACGTGCAGAATATTGTGGATGGGGATGTGAAATTTCATGAAGTGATTTTTGAGATTACCCAGAACCAGCGTCTGATCAGCATTGCACATAATCTGAGGGAACAGGTTTACCGTTACCGTGTGGAATATGTAAAGGATTTTTCTTATCATGATGTTTTGGTGCAGGAACACTACGATATTACCAATGCAATACTGACTAATAATGTAAAAACTGCAAAGGAAATCATGCGGAAGCATTTATATAATCAGGAGTTGATCGTAATCAAAAACCTGAAGGATTCCTTAGGAGAGTAAAGCATATTTTGGAAGAAAGCATTTTACATAGGAAAAAATATCCTTGAAAATACAATTTGAATAATTCGCTAAAGCCTCACACATACTAGGATGGAGAAGATATCCGTAAATCATGGTATGTGTGGGGCTTTTTTGTCCTGTATAAGTGAGGATGACTGCGATGGAAATCAAATACGATGAAAAAAATGAAATAGATATGCCGGTTTTTCAAAATCTGGAAGAAAATATAGATGCATTGGAATCCATGTTCGCTGACTGGGATGATATTGTAAAGAAGAAATTTGTGTTGGAGCGGGAAGGCGGAAACCTTGCCATTTATATTATTTATATAGATGGGCTGACGGACAATGAGATGGTGGAACGGACCATAACGAGACCGCTTTTATTCGAGTGGAGGGGTGCACAGGAGAAAAAAAATCCGGAGGATGTGTTCCGGCAGATTTTCCACGACCAGACGGAAGCGGTGGACCTCACTGAGAAGACTACCATGATGGATACCATTGACGGTGTGTTGAAAGGGGATACGGCGATTTTTATTGACGGAGTGGGAAAATCCATGGTGCTTTCCACCAAAAAACTTCCCACACGTTCAATCAGCAACCCGGAAAAGGAGGCAGGGCTGAAAGGTCCGCGGGACAGCTTTAATGAAAATTTCCGGATGAATACGGCACTGCTCCGGCGCCGGATCAAAGATCCGAAAATGAAGTTGAAACAGGGGGTATTGGGACAGCGTTCCCGTACGGTATATGGGCTTATGTATCTGGAGGATCTGGTGTATCCGTCGTTATTAAAAAAAATAGAGGAAAAGCTTAGAAGCTTTACCATTGATGGAATTTTTGACAGCGGTATGCTGGTGCATCTGTTAGAGGAAAAATGGTATTCTCCGTTTCCCCAGGTACAGACTACGGAGCGTCCTGACAAGGCGGCTTCTGCCATTATGGAGGGGCGGGTTGTGCTGGTGGTGGACAATTCCCCGGAGGTTATCATTTTACCTACCACATTGAATACGTTTCTTCAGGCAGCAGATGATTACTATAATCGGTTTGCCGTGGGCACTTTTGCCCGGTGCCTGCGGTATCTGGCAGCGTACATTACGGTCCTTTTGCCAGGTCTTTACGTTGCCATTACCTGTTATTATCCCCAGGTGCTGCCCACAGATTTTCTCCTCGCCATTGTGGGTGCGAGAAATGATGTGACCTTCCCCATTGTGGTGGAGGTGCTTTTAATGGAACTGCTTTTTGAACTGCTGCGGGAGGCGGGTATCCGGCTGCCGGGACAAATGGGAAATACCATTGGCGTGGTAGGTGGTCTCATTGTGGGACAGGCGGCGGTGGAGGCATCCCTGGTGAGTACCATTGTTGTTATTGTGGTGGCACTTACTGCCATTGCCTCCTTTGCAATACCAAATGAAGAATTTTCTTCCACCTTCCGCCTGTTGAAATTTGCCACTATTTTCCTGGGGGCAGTCTGGGGTCTTTATGGAATTTTGCTGGGGATTTTAGTGGTACAGATTCATCTTGCTTCCTTAGAGAGCTTTGGTATTCCGTATATGATGCCCCTTGTTTCCGGAAGTATTGATGATGAACTGGAATTTCAGGATTTTGTCATGCGTAAACCAATCTTTACGATGCACAGCCGCCCGTTGTATACAAAACGGGGAGAGCGAACTCGTTTTCGCAGGAGGTAGAATATGTTCAGTCATAATGGAAAAATTTCGGAAAAACAGATGCGGAGAATGCTGGTGCTTCCTGTCTTTGCCAGTGTAATTTTTGTGCTGCCCTATCTGTCGGCCCAAATATTCGGGAAAAGTGTGCTGCCGGGAGTGCTCGTATTTTTTGCATTTGCTATCCTCTATGTAACCTGTATCTATGGACTTGGTAAATGGCAGGAGAAGGCAGCCGGTGGAAACATTTCCTATCTGGAAAATGCCGGCAGGACAGGAAA
Organism: Lachnospiraceae bacterium; assembly: GCA_051877755.1. GTDB lineage: Bacteria > Bacillota > Clostridia > Lachnospirales > Lachnospiraceae > CAG-590. The sequence goes on from JBJEJE010000083.1 coordinate 11,133, forward strand.
ATGTCTGGCAGTAATACAGCTTATTCGTCTGCTGGTCCGCCTGACATTTTATATCCTGCTGGCAGTTGCCATACTGGGGGAGGCACAGGTGCCATTTATGCAGGGACGGGAAGCAGACCGCCTGGCCAATCTTTTTGTGGTGCTGCCGCTTTTGCTGGTGGCATTATATGGTGCCAGCCGGGATGTGGAAAAACAGGGACGTATCCATGAGATGGTATTTTGGGTGATGTTCATTCCTTTTATCATCATGATTTTATTCGGTCTATATGAGGTGGATTATGGGGTATTCAAACCCCGCCTTACCATGTCCTTTGGAAAAATCATGCTGTATGGCTATGCACTGCTTACCTTCATTTTGCCTGTGGAAAATTACCTGTATCTAAGTCCGGACTTAAGGCGGAGAAAAGTACTGGTACAAAAAGAGACAGATGCGGACGGCAGGGTAAAGGGAAGTCATTTCTACCAAAAAAAGCAGAACCTTTGGATATCTTATCTGGCGGTGCTGTTTGTGGTCCTTCTTGCGGTTATTCTTACCCTGTTTATTCTCGGAATTTATGGTGTAAATGGTGCTGGAGGCGAGGAAATGGTCACCATAGCCATAATGCGTTACATTCGTCTGCCCTTTGGGGTTCTGGAACGGTTTGACGTGCTTATGGTATGGTTTTTCATGACCGGCTGTTTCATTCTGATCTGTGATACCCTGTATTATATGGGATATCTTTTTGAGATTCTTTTTGAAAATGTCAGAAAAATCTGGTTTCAGGTATTGGCATTGGCAATTGCCCTGCTTTTGGCAGCTGGACTTCCGGATTACACCCACAGCCTGATGCTGTTTCTCTTCTATGGTGCCCTGCTGGATATACC
>JBJEJE010000083.1:12096-13479 GCA_051877755.1 Lachnospiraceae bacterium
GACAGCCTTGAAGAACTGGCGAAGGAATATCAGGCGGTGAAGGGAAAGGATCTTTCCCTGGCACATTTAAAGGTTATTCTGATTTCCATGGATCAGATGCAGGTACTAGAGGAAATGCAGGAGCTCTTATATGCACTGGATGAAAATGAGGAAATAGCAAAAACCTGTCCTGTCCTGCTGCTATCAGACAGGAGGGCTTTCCTTAAATATCTGGAAAAAGCAGAAGAGCCGGTGGGAACCTACATCAGCAATCTGGTGCAGACAAAGGATAAGCAGGGAAAAGAGATTCCGTGGCTGAAGGATTATCTGAGGGTAATCCGGGAAGGAGATGAAATGCTGGCATATGCGTTGGAACCGGCACCGGAGGGCTGGCAGATCCGATGCCGGGCAAAGTTTTCCACAGGGAATGGGGCAGGACAAGATGCGAATTTGATATCCCATGAATAAATTAAATTAGATAGGAAATACTTTCAGATAAAATAACAGATAAAGGAAGGTTTTAGCGATGAAGGTATTTCGGGATATATTTGCAGCGGTTATGGTTGGAATAATGGGGGGACTCCTTGTCTCTACAGTCTCTTATTATAATCATCATAAAGAGGGAGGTGCTGCCCAGACATTGCTTGCTGTGGCGAACAGTTTTGACACAGTGGCAAGGGCGTACTCTTCCGTGGACGAAGACAAGCTGCTGGCAGGAAATGAAGACTATACCATGGATGACAAGGTATTAGAGGCTTTTGAAAAGATAGAGGAGGGAGAGGCGGACTCCGTTACGGAAGCGGTATTTGGAACCATTTTTTCAGGAAATGAAACGGAGGGGGATATCCTTGCCATGGACGGCGAGGACGGAAATATTGATGAAGGAACGCCTTATTCCGGAATTATGCGTTTTCATGTCCGGGCAAACAGCGATTCGGATGAGGACCAGGCATTGAAAATGGCAGTCAAGGAGGATGTGATAACCATGTTAAAGCCTCTGCTTTCCGATTGTGAAAATGTGGCAGAGAGCAAAAATATAATCGTATCCAACCTTCAGAATATATATACCACTGCGGTAAACACCATTACAGAGCAGGGCTATGACTATACAGTAAAGGTGTATGTGACAGAGGAAGAATTTCCGGCAAAAACCTATGGGGATCTGACTTTTCCGGCGGGAGAGTACCAGGCACTCCGCATTGACATTGGAGAAGCAAAGGGACAGAACTGGTGGTGCGTGATGTATCCGCCTCTGTGCTTCATTGATGAGTCCACCACGGTGGTGTCAGAGGAAGGAAAAGAAATCCTGAAGGAAAATCTGACACCGGAAGAATATGCTGATTTGTTTGCACATTCTGAGGTGAAAGGAGAGTCATGGCTTTACAACTGGATTACAGGAAAAAA
>JBJEJE010000084.1:0-12900 GCA_051877755.1 Lachnospiraceae bacterium
TACCACAACAACCCAAACCATTAAGGCGGGACTTGAAGTCAAGACCAGCGAAGCAGAATATGTAATTAACACGGATAAAAAAACCGTCACATACGAACAGCCTGTTTCCACCGCAAGCAAGAGTGCAAATATTGTCATCCCTGATTCTATCAAGATAAACAACAAGACTTATAAAGTCACCAGCATTGCCCCAAGAGCATATGCCAATAACAAGGCTGTACAAAAGATTACAATTGGCAAGAATGTAACTTCGATTGGCAAAGAAGCATTTAAAAGCTGTACCAGTCTGCAAGCGGTTGCTGGAGGCAGTCAAGTTAAAACCATTAACCAGGGAGCTTTTTACGGATGCAACCGTCTAACCCAGGTTTCCTTCCCTGGTGTAACTAATGTTAAGGAAAAAGCGTTTGCTTCTTGCAAAAAGCTGTCCTCTGTTGTTTTTGGAAAACAGCTTACCACTATCGGGAAGAAGGTCTTTGATAAAGACAGTGCATTGAAGAATATATACATCAAGTCCACGAAGGTAAAAAAAGTTGATAAAACAAGTCTGAGTGGGGTTCCGAAGAGCACAAAACTGTATCTGCCATCTTCCAAAAAGAAGACTTATAGCAAACTGTTTCAGTCCGCTAAAGTCAAGAAGAAATACGTCAAGTTTAAGTAATATCTATTTTATTTTATTATTATAATATAAATGTATTATACGAAGACAGGTATGTTGCTGTTGGATTAGTAGGAGATGTTCTGTATGTAGTATTCACAGAAAGAAGAGATGCAATACGGTTGATTTCAGCCCATAAAGCTACACCTCAAGAAAGGAGAGATTATTATGATAACACAATTTTCTATTAAGAATGGTCAAAAACCGACACAAGAACAGCTTGATGCCATCAAAGCAATTCGGGATGAAGATATTGTTTTTGACAGTGATTGTCCTGAAATGACTCCTGCAATGAGGAAGTCTTTTCGATGTGCTGTCGCACAGAGAAATCGAGCAAAAAAAATTGCGAACTAGAATGTCAAGTCGAGGGGGCTGTCGCTTTAACGAATAAAAATTCGTGAAGTGCGACAGCCCCGGCTGTTTCTTATTTCATTCTCCTTTATTACAATTGTATATCCATATCATTGAGAATTGCGTCCTCTTCCATTACTTGGTCTAATGCTTACGATAAACACATCTGATTAATATTTTGCTGTTCTTTAACAGAAAGAGACTCAATAAAGGTTGATAAACCAATAATATCTTGATTAGCCAAATATTCAAAGTAATGACTTCGTTCTTCCTTTGGTATCACAATTGGTGCATTTCCATTGGATAACAAACCATAATTTATTAATAATCTTCCTGTTCTTCCATTCCCATCCTCAAATGGATGTATACGCTCAAACTGTATATGATAATCGGCAATTTTTTCATAAATGGAACGTCCCTGATCATGATTATAATTATATACATAATACATCATTGCACTTTTTACATCTTTAGGTGCAACAGGTTGATGCTCTGCTCCCCGTATAAAAACCTGAATATTACGATAACCACTAATATCTTTTATGTTTTTATTAATCCACGTTGCAATATCTATTATCATTTTTTCAGATAACGGTTCCTTTTTCTCTATTGATTCTAACATACGGCTTAATGCATACTTATGATTAATTGCCTCATATATTTCTCTGGGTTGTGCAGATACTTTAAAAGAATTATCATTAAAAATAATTGCATAGGTATCCGCATAAGTCAGTGTATTACCTTCTATACTGTTAGAATGATATGTGCTTCTCGTAATGAAATTTTCATAATAATCCTGATTCTTAATTGCTTCCCAAAAGGTCATTCTTTTTTCACCTCTTTTCATACATATACATTTTTAATTGATTGTCAATATTATATCATAATTATTTTCCTCTTCAAGCAAAATATACTTGTATGTTGTGAAAAGAAGCCTCTGCAACACCTCCTTTTTGGTTGAGAAATCATCCTAGATAAACCCACAAAAATAAAAATGCTTTGTAACACCTTTTTTGTTCCTGCATATTATATCAGTGTAAAGATAATTGGAGGAATTCCCAATGAGTGACTTATCAGCAACTGGCGGTTGTGGCTGTGGTGGCGGCAACTGCTGCACATGGATCATCATTCTTATCCTTCTCTTCTGTTGTTGTGGAAACGACAACGACTGGGGTAATGGTATCTTTGGTGGCAACGATGGTTGTGGCTTCGGTGGCAACTGCTCTTGCATCATCATCATCTTACTTCTTTTCTGCTGCTGCGGTAGAAACAACAACTCAGGATGTGGCTGCGGCTGCTAATTCTTTTTCTAGCAGGCAGGGGGACCTTTCGGTCCCCCTGTTTCTTTACATATTCGCAATGTTATCATCTATACCGGCATATTGGTATGCTTCTTATGAAGCTGTTTATCAGCCGGATTACCGGCAAGCCGAATCAGATCCTGATAGAGAATCTCCCTGGTCTTTTCCGGCTTTATCTCTGCGTCTACAAAATGCCGTTTCAATACCATATCACTGTTCATATAAAGTTTCTGGTATTCTGCTAACTGCTCTTTCAAAAATTCTTCTTTTTCCACACCTTCTAATTTCACAAGCTGGCTGTGACTAATCACCGCAACCGCACCTTCTGCCTTCATAACCGCCACCTCTGCATCCGGCCAGACATAATGCCTGTCCGCACCTAACTGCTTGCAGCCCATCAGAATATAAGGTCCGCCATATGCTTTCCGCAGTATGACAACTAACCGGATGGTGGTTGCATTGGCATAAGCGTTGATCATTTTTGCTCCATGCCGGATAAGCCCTTTATATTCCTGTTCCGCCTCCATAACAAAGCCGGTGGAGTCCGCCAGTGTGATGATCGGTATATTATAGCAATCACAATATTGTACAAAATGTGCTGCTTTATCTGCCCCATCCACATCAATGGAACCATTCTTATAAAGCGTCTGGTTTGCCACTATTCCTACGGTAATGCCGCCTAATTTACCAAATCCAACAATAATATTTGGTGCAAATTCCTCATGCACCTCAATAAAACTGTCATCATCTAATATTTCCTCAATAACCGGCTTCACATCATATATTTCCTGATTGTCTTTCGGCATAAATGTCCGTATATCCGCAATATCCTTCTCATGATATACAGCGGTACGGAATGTCCTCTCCTTTCTATAACATGGCGGCAGAATATCAATCAGCTTCCTTACCTTCTCATAGCAGCTTCTCTCATCCTTCATGCGGAAATGTGCCACTCCGCTTATAGCCGAATGAATTCCGGCACCCCCAAGCTCCTCAATCAGATAGTCCGTTCCCTGTACCTCATTGATCACCTTTGCTCCCGTTACAAACATATTGCTGGTCTTATCAATGGTAAACACAAAATCCGTAAGCCCCGGCGAATAAACAGCACCACCTGCACAGGTTCCTGCAATGATAGAAATCTGGGGAATATAACCGGAAGCCACCGTATTCATCCGAAACAGTTCTCCACAGCCTGCAACCGAAGCTGCCCCCTCCTGGATTCTCGCCCCTCCACCATCATATATGCCGATAATCGGTTTTCTTTCTTTTATGGCTTCCCGCAGAATCGCAATGATCTGCTGGCTGTGCTGGTATCCAAAAGTACCTCCCATACAGGTAAAATCCTGCCCATAAAAATATACTCTCTGTCCATAAATATTCCCATACCCGGTAATCACACCATCATATCCTTCCATCCCCTGTTCCCGGGCCTCCGGATAATATTCTGTAAAACTGTCCTTATCAAATAATAAACGAATCCGCTCTAAAATATGAAGCTTGTCCCGTTTATGCTGCTTTGTTATACTGTATGGATTTACTTTTTCTAAGTACATCACTGTCCTCCCCATATTCATTTAATCATGAATTTACTTAGCACGAATGCTCACTTCGAAACCTTCGGTTTCTCAGTGTTCGTTGCACTCATACTTATACGTTCATTATATCATACAAAGAATACAAAGAAAATGATAAACTTTTCATTTTCTTTTCCTCACTTTTATAGTAGAATTATACTAATTGAAAGATTTACAAAAGACTGACAGAAAGGACGCAGATAAATTTATGAAGTACATTCAAGGCATCGGTTATATTGATGAAAGTACATATTACACAAATACCAGCCAGAATACTGCAGAAAGTGCAGATTTTGATGCCGTCTATGAAGCAGAGACAACAATCTATGCTGTACCGGAGGGAAACGGAACCCAGTCAGATGCTGCAGGCACACAACGGGTTACCTCTTCGGAAGAGTTAAATGATATCTTTCGGCGGGCATCCGATACATATGGCGTTAGTGAGAACCTGCTAAAGGCGGTGGCAAAAGCAGAATCCAACTTTAATGCCTCCTGTGTTTCCAGTGCAGGTGCCATTGGTATCATGCAGCTCATGCCGGACACGGCATCATCTTTAGGGGTTCAGAATCCATATAATGCGGAAGAAAACATCATGGGAGGTGCCAAATACCTATCCCAGCTTCTTGCAAAATATAACGGCGATACGGCTACCGCCCTTGCCGCTTACAATGCAGGTCCTGGTAATGTTGATAAATACGGTGGAATCCCACCATTCCAGGAAACCAGAGATTATGTAAACCGCGTACTGGGCTATGCCGGTATTAACACCACCACCGGAGATGTCATTTATGCCACTTCCGAAAACAGCACTACGGCAAATACGGCAGGCAGTCAGGGAACCAATTCTGCTTCTGCAACCACCATCTATGCTGTTGCATCAAAGGATGCCGCAAACCCTGCACGAATGAATCTTCAGTAATATGAAAGAAAGGATACCTCTATGATTCAAATTGAAAATGTTACCAAAACCTACAACAACACCATACGGGCAGTAGATAATCTGAATCTTACCGTAAACAATGGTGAGATTGTAGGATTTATCGGACCAAATGGTGCCGGTAAGACCACCACATTGAAAATGCTCACCGGAATCCTGAAACCGGATTCCGGTTCTATCTTTATCAATGATTTTGATATGCAAAAGGAACCATTGAAAGCCAAGCAGGAAATCGGCTATATTGCAGACAGCCCGGATATGTTTCTCCGGCTGAAAGGAATTGAATTCATGAATCTGATTTCCGATATCTACAAAGTGCCAACAGATGTTCGCAGAGAGCGAATCAAAACTTTTGCCACCCGATTTGACTTAGCGGAAGTGCTGGACGAGCCTATGCAGAGCTATTCCCATGGTATGCGGCAGAAAATGATGGTTGCCGCCGCTTTGGTGCATGACCCGGCAGTCTGGATATTGGATGAACCTTTAACCGGATTAGATCCCAAATCTGCCTACGCATTAAAGAATATGATGCGGGAGCACGCAGATGCCGGTAATTCCGTTCTTTTCTCCACCCATGTATTAGAGGTGGCAGAAAAGCTCTGTGATAAGGTCATTATTATCAATCATGGTAAATCCTTATTCTACGGAACGCTTGACGAACTGACTGCCCGGTATCCGGATATGGATCTTGAAAAAATCTTTTTGGAGATGACTGCCCATGAATAGTTATTTAACCCTTACCAAAACCTTTATTGCCTCCATCAGCATGAGCAAACCCCAGGACAAACGACGGAAAATCATGATCATCATTCTTTCCCTGTTCGGTATCTTTGGTGTATTGCTTCCGGTTGCCATTGCTGTGGGAATATTAGTAAAGCTGATGACCGAAACCCTGCTTCCAATCGGATGTGAGGCACTGGGAATCCAGCTTATGTTTCACATCATATGCCTGTTTACCGTCATATTTGGTATTAATGTGATTTTTAATGAATTTTATTTTTCCAATGATATCGAATATCTGCTTCCATGGCCGCTGCGGGCATATCAGATTGTAGCATCCAAATTTACTGCAGCATTTTATAATGAGAATATGATGCAGTTTGTACTGGTTCTCTCCTGCATCATCGGTTATGGCATTGGTTCCAAAATGGGAATCCTTAACTGGCTGCTTTCCATTATTGGTATCGTTACCCTTCCAATCATTCCACTGGCATACTGTGGTATTCTCAGTATGCTTATCATGGCTTTTTCCAGAATCATCCGCAGCAAAGACCGGATACAGAAATTGTCCGTTGCATTGATTTTTGTCATGGTAATCGCATTGGTGGCTTCCATAGGTTTTTTACAGAACATGGATATTGATACCTACATAGAAACATTAGCTTCTGGAGACCAGACCTTTTTCACTGTTATGAACTATATTTTTCCTAACGTGCCGCTTTTTGTAAAAACCTTCAGTGAAGGTGATTTCCTGGCATTTCTTGGATATATTGCAGTAAATGTACTTGTGGTTGGAATTATGCTTCTTTTGTCAGAAGCACTCTATTTCAAAGGTGTGATTGGACTTACCTCCTCCGATTCCAAAAAGCATAAAAAGAATCTGGACAAACTTCTTTCCACCTGTAAACAGAGAAATCCGGCATACTCCTATTTTCTAAAGGAAGTCCGGATTTTAGTGCGGACTCCTGTATTTTTTACAAACTGTATTGCTATCAACTTTCTGTGGCCGATTTTTGTTTATGCCATGTTAAAAATACAGCACTATGAGTTTTCACTGGAAAACCTGAGACATTTGTATGCCCAGAGGGACTTACGGATTCAGTTATTGTTTTTGCTGGGAATTGTGGGCATTTCTGTCATTGTAGCTGCCATTAACAGTTTAAGTTCCAATGCAATATCCAGAGAAGGAAAGCATTTCTCCTTCATGAAATACATACCGGTTCCATATTTTACCCAATGGAATGTAAAGGCCTTTGTGGGAATCCTTTTTCCGGCTGTCGGTGTACTGATATTTTTCATCCCGTTTTGTATTCTGGTAGAGGTGCCACTGATACATATTATATTGTTTACGTTGCTAAGTCTGATGTCCATCACCTTTGTATCGGATATGGGAGTCTACATTGATTCTATCCAGCCAAAGCTGATATGGGATGATGAAATGAGTGCTCTCCGGGAGAATTACAACACATTCTTTTCCATGGCAATTTCCATTGCTTTTACAGTGATTGTCTGTGTTGGTGGATTCTTTCTGTTCTGCAACACGAACATATCCATTGGACTGACTGCATTGATCCTGATCGCAATCTTAGCAGCAGCAAATCTTATTGTGCTTACATTAACTGCAAAATCCGGAGTCCGCAATATTGAAGAACAGGAGGAGGCTTAAGCCTCCTCCTGTTCTTTATAGGATTTTCTGATTATTCAGATTCATGTTTCATGATTTCTCTGTCACAATCCCTTTATTCAGTATAATATCCGGACGGTAGGAAAGTTTTGCTTTCCGAAGACCTTCTTCCCCCAAGTCTTCCTCCCGGTTTACATAAGTATAGTCCGAAAGTTCGTTTCGGACAAATTCCCGGTTGATCATAGGATAAGCACCCTGTATCTCTGAAAATGCCTTTTCAAAATGCACAACAAAAGTATCCGGTGTCAGCCGCTCCCCTAACGTAATGGCAATAATCTCTCCTTTCGCCCGCAGTGCCCCGCCAATCATGCCAAGTTCATCCCGATGGCGGATTGCATATACCACAAGCCTTGATTCATCTATCTTGTCATATTCCACATTTTCCTCTTCATCCATACAATTTCTCATGCACCAGTGCATTGCCATTTTGGCACACGCTTCCTCATTTTCAGGGGAAATCCGTTCATATGCCCAGTCCGGATTCTGCTCCTCAAACCGATGAATATGATTCCTCTTTCCGTGCAGCTTCTTTCCGGAAAGAACAGCCAGCTTTTCCTGCGTATAGATATAATCGCTGTCATCCCGGTCAAAATCCATCTGATACATACCCGGATACCAGTCTTCTATCATCTCAAACTCTTCTTCCATGATACAGTGCATGCGAAAATGATGTTTTTCTTTCTTTGCCAGTCCCACAATCTGGTCAAACAAAAGCTTTGGCTCCTTAGCATTTAACAAATTACAGGAATAGGAATATTCGCCATTTTCCATATGGGAGCGAAATATCAGATTTCCCTCCCAGAATGTAATTTCTGTATTATAATGTTTTGCCCACAAAACTGTGTTTGCCGGTGACATTTCACAACATTTCTTTTCGTTGTCCTGTAAGGCTTCTCTTATCTTCTGAATATCCTTTACTGTTGGTACATAAAACTCCATATTCATCTTGTCTCCATTTCCATATTTCTACGCATTCTAATCTGGATTATGACTTATATGCAAATGATTTATAACCTGTTTTGCATAAGAAGAAGGGTGTTATTAACACTGCTTCGTGTTACAAACACCCCTCTTGTATACATTCCCCAAAATGTATATAATAATGTATATTATACTAAAGTATTACTCGCACTAAATTCTCCTTCGGTTCATTAAGTGCTCCTATTATACTAAAGTATTACTCGCACTAAATTCTCCTTCGGTTCATTAAGTGCTCCTAGTTCTGCTTCTTATCTTTTTATGCAGACCAAAATCCATCCTATTCCGGACTTTCTAACAACACATCCACATCATTATATCCGTAATCCATTAATGCCTTACGAATCTTATGTTTTGTATCCTCATTGGCATTGATATTAACATGTTCATAAAGTTCAAACACATAGCCAACCCATTTCTCATAAATCTTGTTCCGCGTCTCTGCATTGGCCGTCATTTCTCTTGCCTTCCGAGCCTCTTCAACAGATTTCTCTTCTTTCTTGATGATCGGTTCGTTGGCTTTCTCTTCTGCCTCTTTCTCTGCATCCACAGCTGCAATCACTGTCTCAACCCCATCCGATAAAGTACCATTCAAATCCATGATTCCAGGATCATCTTTCTTCAAATTCTTCGCCGCACTGACAATATCCGAATCCTTACTCTTAAAGAAATCTCCCAGCACACCTTCTACCTGAATAATTCCGTCATCTAAGGATATCGTATTGTCGGTTGCATCAGCAGAAGTTTCACCGGTATCCGTTTCTGAATCTGTGGAAGAATCCGACTCCTCTTCCATCATTTCCCTCTCTAATTCCTCCAGGAAAGACAAATCTACATTCCGGAAACGATTCTTCCCATAGGCAATCTCTTCCAACTCATCTGTCCGGACGATTCCGCAATCATACATCTCCAGTAACAACTCATGCACACCCTGGTCTACTCCGATAAAATAGTGGTAGTATTTTTCAACATCCTCGCCTTCTTTACAATCCTCAACCTCTCTTAAGTTATACCAATAATCCTTCGTACAATCAATAGTACGCTTCTTAATCTCATTCCCCTTAGCCCGGAGTTCCCGGATACGCTTTACTTTCTTCTGACGCTTGTTAAAAAAATGAAGCTTCAGAGTCCAGATTATCATATATACAAAAAAAACTGCTAAAATTGCAAATACAATATATGTTTTCATATGTTTAACTTCCTTTGATCCTATTCTAAACCTAATCTGAAAATGTGCTTTTTTCTTATTCTGCATTTCCAGCAAGTTACATTATACATGGTTTCCATATGATTTTCAACTAAAATACAAGGAGATTCCACAGATTTTGTCTGAAAGTCGAGCAGGCTGTTACCTCCTCAATCCATATACAGAAACAATGAGAAACACGCATTACACGTGTTTCCCACGTTCTGTAAAAGAAGACTCGATCCGAAGATCGAGCCCTATGAAGACTGAAATACTATACCTACCACTATGGGTTACAATTCTCGGGGTTGACAGATCCCGGGAATTGCTTCTGTATAGTATTCTATTACATTATACTTATCTTCCTTAATATTCATCATTGAATTTTTTCGTTATTTTTTGTTGGAAATCGTTGGTTTTTGTTGTATAATATGGAAAAGGAGGTGACAGACTATTATGAACCGTGAATTAAACATTATGCTGATTGAAGATGACACTGCTGCCTGTACACGTTTTGCTGCATATGCTGACATACTGGAAGATATATCCATTGTAGCAGTCACAAACAATTCTTATCGTGCCCTGGAGCTGCTGGACGAATGTGTTCCGGATGCTGTGATACTGGATCTGGAACTGAATAGCGGAAAAGGGAATGGTCTGCTATTTCTTCAGGAACTGCAAAATCGTCCCCTTCCTTTTAAGCCATATGTCCTGGTTACAACCAATAATTCCAGCACTGTAACCTATGACTATGCCCGCCAGCTTGGTGCTGATTTCATTATGTCCAAGCACCAGGAAGACTACTCTGAAAAGAATGCCATTGATTTTCTGAAAATGATGAAGGATATTATCCAGAACAATATCAAGAACGACCAGCCGGATTATGATACCGAGGAATCTGCTGCCAAAAAGGAAAGACGGCTTACACGGCTCATCAATCTGGAATTAGATCATGTTGGCATCAGCCCTAAGGCGATTGGCTATAATTATCTCACTGAAGCCATTCTCCTCGTCATAAACGGCGAAACCAACAATCTTAGCACCATCATTGGCGAACGGCACGGAAAAACCAATTCCAGTGTGGAACGTGCCATGCAGAATGCCATTAACAGTGCCTGGCGTACAAATGATATTGAAGATTTATTGGAATATTATACCGCGAAAATCAACTCAGACCGCGGTGTACCGACATTAACAGAATTTGTATATTATTACGCAAATAAGATTAAAAATAACAAGTGATTTGCAGGCTGGACATGGTATAATATATCCAGCCTGGGTTAAGGTTTAGTAACGACCTGTTGTTAAAGCATGAATTGTTTTCCAAAATGTTTCCCACATATTTCTCACCACCTTTTTATATAAAGGAATAATAGGCGAGAAAATCTTTATTTTATATTTGTAAAACGTACATATTTTCTATTACTTTTTATTAGTTAAAGGAGTTCTTATGCCATTTTTTATTAGAAATTTAGGAATTATTATTTGTTGTATATACTGCTACATAAAATTATTGCATATCTCTATTCCCAAAAGAAAATATATTTTACTTTCTATTTTTGCACTACTTTTATGTTTCTTTTCCGTATACTTAGACAATCATTACTCATATATCACTATACCAATACTTATTTTATCTATATCAGTCTTTTTAATATTTACAATCAAAAATCCATTATCTGTCTCTATCACAACTAGTACTATTGCTTTTTCTCTAAGTTATAGTTTTTTTATACTTGCTTCAATTCTTATTAGTGTGATAAATTCATTATTTTTTAAAACAACTAACTACTATTTGTTACAGATTTTATGTTGTATTTTTCAACTTTTATTAATGCCCGTTCCATTTCGTTTTAAACGAATGAAAAATGGAATGCCTTTTTTGAAAATAACAAATTATACAATTCCAGGAATGATTATAAGCATACTGATTTTATTTATCTCAATACTTTTGAATAATATCACTCTTAATGCTATGTATATTGCTTTATATATTTTCGCTACTGTCCTCACCATTCTTATCTACCCATACTGGCGCAGCTATACAACAAAAACCTACATTGATAAGCTTAACGTGAGAAACATTGAATCTCTGAATGCGGAATTATTAGAAAAAGAACAGTACATAGAAGCGTTAAAGGCTGATAATGACCGGCTTGCAAAAATCATTCACAAAGACAATAAACTGATTCCTGCAATGGAGTTTGCTGTGGAGCAATATCTTCAAAACAGCACTGCTATTGATGAAACTGCTCAAACCGGAAATGCTTTATTGGAAGAATTAAGACAACTATCTCAGGAACGGAAAGGTATGATTGTACAACAGGATCAGAAATGTGAGAAACTCCCTTCTGCAGGAATCACCCGTATTGACAGTCTGCTTCTTTACATGCAGCAAAAGGCAATTACCGCAGAGATTTCATTTCATGTTACATTGGATTGTAATCTTCAGAATTTTCTTGAAAAGAATATTGGTGAAGAATCATTCTGCACCCTTTTGGCAGATTTAATTGATAATGCCATTATTGCCACAAAATATAATAACGGCAGGCATGTTCTGCTTAATATCGGTACTGTGTCCAAATATTATGCAATTCATATATTTGACAGTGGGATTCCATTTACCAAGGAAGTTTTGGTAAAATTAGGGCAGGAACAGATTACCACTCATGCCGATGACTCCGGCAGTGGCATTGGACTGATGCAGACACATGAGATTTTGAAAAAGCATGGTGCCAGCCTGTTTATTGATGAATTCACACCAGATACCGGTCTGTATACCAAAAAGGTGTCTGTTGTATTCAATAAGCTGAATCATTACACTTTATATACAACGAGGGATGAGCAGGAAATCACTTATCTTAACCAAAGAAGTGATTTAACGGTTGTGCAGAAATAACAGGGTACATACACATTTATTGCGGCAGGCTCCATAGCACTCTGGCTATGATCTCGTACAGCCTGCCTCCGTCAATATATCATTAACTGTTTTTATTGGTATTGATAATTCCTGTGCTATCCTTTCTGCTGTATAACCTATCTGATTCAACGCAAGCACTCCACCACGCCTCTCACCACGCCTCTCACCACGTTTCTCGCCACGTTTCTCTGCTTTTTCCTCGATTCCTTCTGCCAGATTACACATACAATTCACACTCCTTTCAAATTCTTTCCTCATGGGAATATGATATTCTCTGGTTAATATTTCCTTCTTTTCTCCTGCATTCAATTCCGGAGATAACAGGGCTCCTAACAGTCTATGCAGATTTAATTCTTCTTTTGCCTCTGCCAATTCTGACGACAGACAGATTGTAATAATAGTCATTAAATCATAACGCGTCTTTTTTTCTGGGAAAATGCCCACAATATCCCTTTTGGCAATCTCATATGCTGTAATTGTATTTTCTGCATATCGGGGTACATCCATACAAATCCATATAGAATATACCTTTTTGATGTTATCATAATCCGAATCTGTAAATTCTGTTTCCAACTGGGCAGATATCATTCT
>JBJEJE010000085.1:0-12879 GCA_051877755.1 Lachnospiraceae bacterium
ATATGGGGTAACAGTGGAGCAGCTTCATGAGGATGCTATGAGAAGTTCGCAGAACCTTTTCCCAGTGGAAATTATGCCTATGAGTATCATCACAAATCAGATTATTCATGAACAGATGGAAGCAGCGGGATTTGATGAACAGGAGATTCAGGATTACCTTTCTGAAATGCAGGCAGACACCGGAATGTATGTGGTAAGTAATGATGCACGTACAAATGGTGCATCCGCTATTTTTTATCCGGGTGTGATGGATCAGCTGGCAGAGCAGTTTGATGGAGACTATTTCATTCTTCCATCATCCACGGATGAAGTAATTGTTATTCCCGATACCGGAGAGCAGCGTGCATCTGAACTGAATGCAATGGTGCAGGAAGTGAATGCAACGCAGGTCAGCGAGGAAATGAGACTTGGAAACGAGGCATACCATTATGATGCTGACGAGAGAGTGTTTGAGAAAGCTGCCAGTTTTGAAGAGAGAATGGCAGAGCGTAGCAGTGAGAAAGAGGTAGCCGGGGAAAAAGGCTCAATTCTTAAAAAGCTGGATGCCAAAAAGCAGGAAGTAAAGGAACAGATGAAAGATGCGGTTACTCCAAAGAGAACAGCGGAAGCAGCATTATAGAAACTTACAGGCAGTCCGTTAGGGGCTGCCTTAACTTTTAGGAAAGGAAGGAAAACATTATGTATTTTACAGGAAAAGAAAACGTAGCAGTTGAGGTGGCAGAAAAGAACCAGAATAAGGCGGTAGAAGGATACGCAAAGCAGTTTGCCAAAAGGGAAATTAAAAAATACAAGGGAAAAAGAAAGCAGAAATAAGTATACAGGGCAGGTAGAAAAATATCCTGTGCCAGAAAGGAGTAACAATGGCAGAGAATAAGCAACAGCAGGAAATCAAAGAGATTTCAGAGAAACTGGAGCAGGGTGTCAAGGAATTGTATGAGAGTGAGAGATATAAGGAATTTCTGCATACCATGTCAAAATTCCACAATTATTCCTTAAACAATACCATGCTGATTGCCATGCAGAAACCGGATGCGACTCTGGTAGCCGGATACACAGCATGGCAGCATGACCATGACCGCCATGTGATGAAGGGTGAGAAGGGTATCAGGATATTTGCCCCTGCACCCTATAAGAAAAAAGAGGAAAGAGACAAGATTGATCCGGTTACAAATAAGCCTGTACTGGATGAAAATAATGATCCGGTCAAGGAAGTGGTAGAGGTCAAAATCCCTGCCTTTAAGCTGGTCAGTGTATTTGATGTAAGCCAGACGGAGGGCAAGGAATTACCTACACTTGGGGTAGATGAACTTTTAGGGGATGTTGAGGATTATGTGCATTTCTTTGATGCATTGAAACGCAGCTGCCCTGTTCCGGTAGAATTTGAGGAGATTGCTGGTGGTGCAAAAGGTTATTATCATCAGGAGGAACGCAGAATTGCCATCAATGAGGGCATGAGTGAGGTGCAGAATGTAAAGACGCTTGTGCATGAGATGGCACACCAGAAGCTCCATGCCGTAGAAAACATGGATAAGGAACTGAAACTTACCAGAGGTGCGAAAGAGGTCGAAGCGGAATCCATTGCCTATGTAATCTGTCAGCACTATGGCATTGATACGGCAGAATATAGTTTTCCGTATTTAGCCGGATGGTCTGAAGGAAAAGACACACCGGAGCTGAAAGCATCTTTAGACCGTATCCGTAAGGCATCCAATGAAATGATTAACGAGATTGACAGCCACATTGCAGAAATAAATCTGGAGATCGAGTCAGAGCAGAGTAAGCACATGACCTGTTATCTGAAAATCAGTAATGATATGGGAGCTGAATATAAGGTAGACCGGATTGCCGGAACACCAGAGCAAATTGAGTCAACACTGAAAGAAATACAGGAAGCCGGAAAGAACGGTCAGGCGATAGATAATATCGAGGAGTATTTAGAGAGTAAGCAGGTTGCGGTATTGCAACTTGGAAGCAGCAAGGATGATGAGCCGATTCATTTGGTGCATTCCGAATATGAATATGACAAAGATACGCATGAAATTTACCGGGATGGGGCAGCACTTGGGCATGAAATGACACGTGAGGAGAAAGCCCTGCGTCTTGCAATCAGTATGGATGCAATGGCATATGATACGGATTTGTATGAATACCGGGATACGGTAGATAATCGAGAGGAATTTGTCTTAGGTCTTCGGGATGATTTACTGTCTGGTTCAGAGCAGGTGGAAGGCATGAAAGAGTGGTTTCAGGAACTTATTGACGAAGGTGCAAATGAAGCCGGGGATGCACAGAAAATAATAGATGAAATCAATGATTATCTGGCAAGTGATCCGGAGCATAACCGATACCGGGTAGCAGAAACCAGTGATGCGTTTGCACCGGGAGAAGACTTTGCCATCTGGGATATGGTAACAGAATCTTATGTATTTGATGCTTCCGGAAGCATTGTCACATTCCCGGATATGGAACAGGCAGAAAGGTATCTGGCTGATATGGAACTGGAAAGGAATGAACAAAAAGAAATTGTTGGCAGAGTGGAATATGCAAGTGGAGAGCATTTTGAATACACCGATAAGGAAAGGTATTTAAACTGTATCCGTGAAGAAATCGAATATGCATCTACAACTGGTTTCCGTTTTACAACATTATCTGATGATCCGGAACTGAAAAAAGCAGTGGATGATGAAGTCTACAATATGTTTGGAGAAAAAAATCCTCACAGCATAGAGTATTATTCCAAAGACAAGACAAGCACAGAGCCGTCCATATCCTTTTATGTAGCAGAATGTATGGAGTATCCGGGCTATGGAGAGTACCATGAGGGACTTACCTTAAAAGAGGCATTTGAACTGTATGATAAAATCCCGGCAGAGAGGAATCATTCCGGTAAGGGCATTGGTTTTGATTTGCAGGATGGAAGTATTTATTCAGGGCAGTTTGACTTGATGCAGCGAGGCGTTCTTTTGGATGAAACCATCAACTATATTACCCATTACCGGAATAGTGAGCTGGTACAACAGGCAATCAGTGAATGCCGGAACGAACTGAAGGAAAGAGGGATTGTCAGGGATGATGGTATTATGACCAGCGCATATATCGTAGGGGAAGACCATTACCTAACTATCCAGAGGGCATCAGATGACAGTTGGGATTATTCCTTATATGATAAGGAATTTAATCTGATTGATGGTGGTCAGATGGGGGACGGAGAAATGTCTTTTGCACAGGCAAGGAATGAAATCTTGGAATCCTTTGACTTGATGCAGGAAGACATCCGGAATGTAAATCCTGAAATGGTAGAGCAGAAGGCACAGTACCGGGAAGCGGTAAAGCTGCATGAACAGGGGTTTATGATGGATGATTTTGTACTAAAAAGTGAAGCATCCGTAAGGATTGATGAGGTAATGGATATGGCATTTGTATCCAGAGAGGATTTTAATGATGACCAGATGCAGATAATCGGGGAAGCAGCCCATTTGGATGTATCGCTGTCAAGTCTTGTCAATCCGGAAATCCCGGCATTTCAGATGGCGTTTGCCTTAGAAAAAATGAAAGAGGGATATGATGCAGAGCAGGTAACAGTAGCCGGAAAGCAGATTTCTCTTGTGGATCATCCCATGACAGAGGAAGAGGTTACAAAGATTAAGAGACAGATGGAGTATGACAACATTCCGAAGATGCTTTTTACACCGGAACAGTGGCGAGAGATTGAAAATGGCATGAAGCGGAATCTGGATGTTACTGTTTACGCAAAACCGGAATATAATGCCGGGCAGATGAAGGAAATCCGTATTGGATTGGATAAAGGAACGGATGTTGAGAGTTTCTTAAATCCGGACTTTTCGGATAAGCAGATGCGAGAGATCAGAAGAGGTGTAGAGGCAGGATTTGATGTCAGCACTTATGCAAAGCCGGAAATCAGTGCAGGGGATATGAGAAAAGCCTTTTTTGCCATAAAAGATGAAGCAAGTGCTTTGGAAAATAAAAAGAATATCCCTAATCCCGATAAAGATACCGGGCTGTATCGGTATTATTCTACACAACGACCTGTGAGTATTGGAACGTATCCCGGGAAACCGGAAAACATCCATAACTTTGATGACAGGCAGGAAGTGTGCGGAGGGAAGATGCAAGCATGGGGCTATCTGGAATACAAAGAACCTTTGACAGAGAAACAGATGTCAGAGTATGAATTAAAGCCAGCAATACAGGAGGCGGTTGTTGAAAAGCAGCCGTCTTTTTCTACGCCCCAAAAAGAGATGGATGGATGCAAAAAGCCGTCTGTGATGGAAAATCTGCGAAAGAAAATGGCGCAGATAGCAAAGGCAGACGCACAGCAGACAAAGAACCACGAAAAGGGGGTAAGAGAATAATGGAACGATTTACGATTGAGGAAAAGAATCTGGTCAAGGTATGTGTGGCAAAGGAACGCAGAGAAATGGTGCAGGAGCTTATGTGGCTTCTGCGCCACTGTGAGGG
This sequence comes from Lachnospiraceae bacterium, assembly GCA_051877755.1. Lineage (GTDB taxonomy): Bacteria > Bacillota > Clostridia > Lachnospirales > Lachnospiraceae > CAG-590. Next base: position 4,480 of record JBJEJE010000085.1, read on the forward strand.
ATACATGAAAGAACTGGTAGGAAATACCATAAACAAGCTGGAGAATACAACGGATCAGGAATTTGCTGCATTGCTTGATTATCCGGCAGAAATCTTTGATGAGGAGGATGAAGAGAATGGAAAATAGTGGAATTGAGGCTTATGTAACCAATCTTGGAAAGTACAATGAGGGAGAGCTTGTCGGGGAATGGGTAAAGTTTCCGATAACACTTGATGAACTAAAGGCAGTCTATGAACGAATTGGCATTGATGCAGAGCATGAGGAAGTCTTTATTACGGACTATGATATTGATTTGTATGGAGTATCAAATCAGCTTGGCGAGTTTGAGAGTTTGGATAAGCTCAATTATCTTGCCGGGGTGCTTGAAAATCTGTCTGCTTCGGATAGGGAAAAGTATGAGGCAGTATTAGAGTCCGGGATTTCCGTGGAACAGTCCGGCATTGATGGTCTGATTAACCTTGCCTATAATCTGGAAAAATATGATCTGCTTACAGAGGTAAAGGATGAGGACGATTTAGGACGATATTATGCAGAACTGTCTTTTGGGGCAGACCTGAAGGAAAGGATGGGGGAACTTGCTGACTATATCGACTTTGAACGGTATGGAAGTGACTGCCAGATTAACGAAGCCGGAATGTTTACGGATGCCGGATATATGAGAGACACCGGAGAGGAATGGAACGAATATTTTGACGGCAGCTTAGAGGATATTCCGGAAGAATACCGACTGACCGGGATGGAGGAGAGAGAGGCAGAGAAAATCAAGGTGTTAGTGATTGAACCCATGAAAAAGCCTTATGTCAAAGAGATAGAGCATACTTTAGAAAACCTGCAAAGGGAAGTCGGTGGCAATATCGAGGCAGTTTATCCATTTCAGGACAGGGTAGCGATTATCTGTAATGATGACCACAAATTTAATGGCAGTCAGCTTAACAGATGTCTTCGTGATGAAAAAGGGGAGGTCTATGATATTCTGGCAGGTAATTTTATGGTTGCAGGTCTTAACGAATATGATTTTGGTTCTCTGACAGATGAACAGATTGACCGATATAGTAATCTTTTTGGCACTCCGGAAATGTTTGTGAAGGTAGGGGAACAGCTTGTAGTGCTTCCAGTACCGGAGTCAGAACTGGAAAAACAGGTACAAAAGGAAAATTTGCAGGGAGATACTTATTCCATCTACCAGTTAAAACAAGGGGATAAAATGCGTGATTATAGCTTTGCATCCATAAGTGAACTGCAAAAAAGAGGATTATCAGTTAATCCTGAAAATTATGAAAAGGTATATGAAGCACCAAAGACGGATGCCGATACCCTTGACAGTATTTATTATAAGTTCAACATGGAGCATCCGGCAGATTTCAGAGGGCATTCTCTTAGTGTCAGTGATGTAATTGTTTTTCATGAAAATGGTGTGGATACGGCACATTACGTGGACTCTTTTGGCTTTGCAGCTGTACCGGAGTTTTTATCTCAAAAGGAGATTGCGGTAGATATGGATACGGCAGGGCATACGGTAGAAGGACATGATGGCACATGGCATTCCATAGAAGAGCTTGCGGTACATGGAAATACTTATTATCTCATGGAAAGTGAAGCATTTGGTCAGGAAGCAAACATGGTGGTGGTAGACTGTGCAGGGAAACTTGTTGCCGAGGACATCACACCTGCCATGCGAGCAGATGTTAGGGAAATTGTTGCAGAAGTGCTTAATCTGGAAGCAGAGGCAATGGTAGTACCGATTGATCCGGATCATAGCATTACCCAAGAGGATATGATTTCCTATGGCTATGAATGGGGTGGAATGCTTCCAGTTCGTGAGGAAAATGCAAGAAAGTTATTTGATGCCGGACTGGAGGTATTTGCTCTGCATCCGGACGATACGGAAAGCTGCTTGGATAACAAAGAAGCCATTCTGCAGCACGCTCAAAACGGTGGTATTTTTGGGGTAGAAAAAATGCGCTGGGCAGCCTATGTTGAGAGTAATCCGCTAAAAAAGGTGGAGGAACTGTTGGAAGATGATTATGGCATGATTGACGGTATCATCAATAATGGTTCTAAGCAGGAAAAGGAAAATGAGACAGTAGAAAAGAATAAGTCCGTGATGGAGAAATTATCAGAGGGCAGGGAGGCTGTAAAGAAATATGAAAGAGAGAATACACCGGAACAGCCCAAAAAGGCAAGACCGGAAAGAGAAGTCTGACAGAGAAAAGCCATATACCCTGCGTGACTGCCTAATGGAACTTGAAGGACAGGAATTTATTGTAACCATATCATTTTCAGAGGAGGGAGAGCATGGCAGATAACCAATATGAATTAAAAAATGTGGCAGTGCGTTTGGTATCACAGCCGTCTTTTCTCTCTGATGAAAAGATTGAAACACCACAAGCTGCGGTGCGAGTGCTGGCAAAGGAATTTGCAGATTATGACAGGGAAGTGTTAAGCGTAGTGAATCTGAATGTCAAGGGCAAGCCAATCAATGCCAGTATTGTAAGCATGGGTATACTGGATGGGAGTCTGGCACATCCAAGAGAAATCCTAAAAACATCCATACTATCCAATGCAGCCCAGATACTCTTACTTCATAATCATCCATCCAATGAACTGACACCATCAAGGTACGATATTGCCATTACGGACAGAATGCAGAAAGCCTGTGAACTTATCGGGATTCCTCTGGCTGATCATATTATCATAGGCAGGGATAACTACTTTTCATTCCGTCAGAATGAAATACTGCCACTTGATAAAGTCACTTATGCCGAAAGAATTGAGGACATCCAGTTTAGTGCCAGTAAGGTAGCAGAAAATGGGAAGACATCCATACTGGAAAAGATGAAAGAAAAGCAGAAGACCGTAGAGGGAAATAACCGGGAGAAGAGTGTCCGGACAAAAGAAATGCAGTCAGCTTTATAGCTGGCTGCCTCTTTTTTTTATGCGTAAAATGTGGTAATCTTCTGATAGAGGACAAGAAGGAGGTAACTTGAAACTTAACACACCCAAAAACCTGAAGGAGCTACACATATTTCAGGAAAATCTTAATTTCCCGGTAGCAATGTACATATGCAATGAATGGGAAAAAACACAATTATCATATCTGAATCCGAAAGTACACAATTCAGAATCATTATGCAGATGGTGTATCAGCCATCATATCCAGTATCAGATTTTATATCCAATTCGTATCAGAACAATCTTTAAAAATCCCTACAAGTATTATAAGTATTTACAGTTAAGGATAAAGCTGTGTAAGCAATCATAACCCACATACAAAGTAACTCATGGAGTAGTTTTTCTTTTCATCAGAATAGGTGTAAGTGGCAGCTTTTAAATCTTCTTTGGTAAGGATGCAGGAATACTGTTTATTATGAAAATGTCCTCGGCAAAGTACCATCTTATTTTTCAGTAGATTCTTGCATCTGTACCTTAGAGCCGATCTTGAAAGTTTCGGATATACTGCCAGCACTGCACCATGAAATTCTTTCTTGGAAAAAGGCTGATGCAGGGAAAGAACGGATAAGTAGATACGCAGATCGACTGGTGTAATATCTTTTAATATGACTGACATAAGCAAGTCCCCCAATTCACATTTAATAAGAATATTGTACAGATTACAAATGTCAATGTAAATGCAGGATTTTTGTTAATTTTCCGCATATGGGAAATATGGTTATCCGTTTTACGTGTGGTATGTTATAATTTTCATAAAGTATGCAGTTATGGAAGGAGTACCTACCATGAAAGAAATCATTAAGATATGTATTAAGGGTGAATCCGGTTATGGCTGTATTGAAGACGCATATCATGACAGGCTTGTTATTGTTCCGGATGGCATCAATTATGAATATCTTCCTGCCGTAGAAAGTGAAATCAATCCGAAAAGAAAATGGAAATACACTACAAACAGTCCCTTGTATGGGGAATTGTATAAGAAAATAGCAGAAATGGTTACAGAAATCATAAATGCAGAGATAACAGAGAAATGCACAGATATTGGAGGGATTGAATTTCAAATAACTTATGCCGATAAATCTAAAGTGAAGAAAGTATATTGGGTGTCACGAGATTATTTCGCAGAGCTGTTTGTATTGATCAAGCAAATAGTACCTGAATGTGAATATACACCAGCAGGGTTATTAAGAAGTGTAGATGAATAAAGGTAGTTTTATATTGAAAAGACAATCGAAATTTGTAAGGAACAGAAACTTTGAAGTTGTAGGAGGTTCTATCATGACAGAAAAAGAAAAAGCAGCAGCGGGTTATTTATATAATGCTAATTATGATGAAGAAATATTGAATGAGATAAGTAGATGCAATGATTTGTGTCATGAATTTAATCAAATAAAGCCTTCTGACCGTGAGGCACAAGGGGAAATTTTAAAACAAATTTTGGGAACTATGGGAGAACAGGTTACAGTAAATACTCCATTTTGGTGTGATTATGGATACAATACCTCTGTGGGCAATTATTTCTTTGCTAATCATAATTGTCAGATACTTGATGGTGGAAAGGTGACATTCGGAGATCATGTTTTTATTGCTCCTAACTGTTTGTTCACAACAGCAGAACATGCTCTAGATGCAGAACAACGGAATGAAGGACTTGAAGTAGCATTACCTATTGCTGTCGGAAATAATGTGTGGATTGGTGCAGGAACCATTGTTCTTGGTGGGGTTACAATCGGTGACAATACTGTTATAGGAGCTGGAAGTGTAGTGACAAAAAGCATTCCTTCCAATGTAATTGCGGTAGGTGTTCCGTGTCGTGTTGTACGAGAAATTACGGCTGCGGATAAGGAACGCTATCCGGTATATAGGGGAGAGTGATTTGTTTCAATTTTATGGAGAGAATGAAAACAACGGAAACTTCAGTCTTGTGGAGAGAGTGAAATCATGCGATTATTTGAAGTTGTAAGTTCTTTGCTAACAAATAGCAACCTATATTTTTCATTTTGCAACCTGTAATTGGTGTGAAATTGAAACATGATGTTTTACAATAACATCATCAACAGCAAGGAGGTTATGTCACATGACAGTTGGTGAAAAAATAGTTAAACTACGCAAAGAACAAAACTTAACGCAAGAGCAATTTGCAGATATGTTAAAGGTATCACGGCAATCTGTATCAAAATGGGAATTAGATTCTACATACCCAGATACAGAGAAACTGATTAGAATCAGCAAAATATTTAATTGTTCATTGGATTATCTCTTAAAAGATGAAGTGGAGCAGATGGATATTAATATTGCGGCAGCAAGCGAAGAGGCAAAAGAGAATAAAATACGCGCTGGAATACTGACATATTTATCCTTTCCTCCAATTTTCGGATGGATTGTGGGGATAATTTCTCTTAAATTTCAAAGTGACCACATGAAGAACAAAGTGCAAATCGCTCTGACAATTTTAGGGATGCTATTCTCCTTAATTCTTACAGGGTTAATGGTTGCAGGATTTTTGTTAGAATTATAGAATACTAGAAATTCAGAAAATTCCAATTTCGAAGAGTTGAAACTTCCAGTAAGCCGGTGTGTTTAACTGAAAGACGAATTTGAATTTTCTTGATAGTTAATCGAATGAGACAATACTGTCCCATTAATAAAATAGGGCATTGCTCGCTTTGTGTCCTATACAAATTGAACGGGATACGGTACGTTGTTCTTGGAAGGAGGTAACAATGAATCAAGTAAAAATAGGAGAGTTCCTAAGAGAACTCCGAAAAGGAAAAGGGCTTACGCAGGAACAACTTGCTGAGCAGTTCAACATATCCCGAAGGTCTGTATCGAGATGGGAAACAGGCAGTAATCTTCCGGATTTGGATATTCTTATCGAAATGGCAGATTATTATGGAGTTGAACTAAAAGAGATATTGAATGGCGAAAGGAAAAGCGAGAAAATGAATGCGGAATTAAAAGAAACGGTATTAAAAGTTGCTGAATTTAGTAACGAAGATAAGCGGAAATTAACCGAAAGAATGAATAAAATTTTTATTGCCGGACTTGTAGCAGCAGTGATTTATATAATATTGTTTTTTACGGATAATGCAGATAATCTTATTGGCGGACTGAGTTTGGGAATAACATTTGGGATGATGATTGTTGGTGTTATAATAACAAGTAAAAATGTAACTAAAATTAGAAAAATGAAAATGCGAATTGTCAACAAACTGAATGGAAGAGGTGAATAGCTATATGAAAAAACAAATATTAGTTAAAGTCTTATTTATTGTTGCGTGGATATTATTTTTAATTAGTCTTGCTGTTCATAATGACATAGCGTTGATTAGTGCAGCTATACTAATGACTGTGTGTATAATAATAAGTTTTGCAAAGAAATAATAACTTTCAATTAGCAGGTGTATCGCCATGCCGACACTCACAAGCTACCGCTTGTTCGTTGTCGCGGCGTTCGCCGTATGCATCTGAACTCGAATATGTCTGACTGTGAGCAAGCTCCCATCAGCCAATTCGGTTCATTTGCGCATGGCTCATTACTACGCGTAAAATTTCAGTTTGTATACCTCACAAATAAATAGTGTAATTATTCTGCCAGTGTCTTTGCATACTGGCAGAAGTTGTATTCATGAGTCCGTATTATAGGACAGCCTAAGTATTAGAATATGATTGTAAGGTGGCAGAAGAAACTAAAGTGAGGTATAGCATGAATAGAATGGTATATTGGATTTCAAATTTGTTGCATCATAGGAGTGGGTATCGGTGTTTTTGCCTTACCTGCAAATATTTTAAAATGTGCAAACAGGAATCGGGTGGTAAATAGTATGGGAGATGGATTTACATTAAAATGTGAAAAATGCGGTACAGAGCATAGTTATCTACAGGGAATAGGATTTATGTATTATTCGTTTTTGAAAAGAACGAAAGAGGATGTTATCAAGGGAAAGTTTGGGAAGGAAGCACAGTCTTTTATTACAGAGAATCCGGACTGTGACTTTGATGCAAGAAATGAAGTATATCTGTGTCCGAAATGCGAGTATATCAAGCAGGGTGTGGATTTTAGGATGAAGACTGTGGATAAAGAGTATAAAAAGACATATCGGTGTGGAAGATGCAAAAAGGCAGAAATGAAACCGATAAAACTTGATACTATGAGGCAGTATGAAAGATTGAGCCGTGTCCCATGTCCTAAGTGTAATGATAAGGGAAAGAAAAATATCGGGATGATGATGTGGGATTAAAATAAGACGCAAAACATGGTTTCATTGGAAAGGTAGAAATCTATCATGCAGGAAAAAGAACGTATAGAAAAGGTGTATGAAAAGGTTATGGAACTGATTCATACAACAAATGAATTAGGAGAACTGTATCCGGAAAAATCATTTAAGTTAGATGGTATCTTGTTAGGAAATATTGGAGAGGTTCTTGCTTCGTACCATTATGGTATAGAGCTTTTCAGACAGTCAGAGCCAAAACATGACGGTAGAGTAATATCAGATGGAAGGCTGGTACAGATAAAGATTACCCAGTCAAAAAGCATTGTACTAAGAGAATGTCCGGATTACATATTGGTTTTGCATTTGAATAGAGATACCGGAGAAGTGTCGGAAATCTATAATGGTGCAGGGGATAGGGTATGGGAAGCTGCAAGATATGTAAAGCAGATGAATCACTATACGGTATCGCTTGCAAAGTTGCTTCAACTTCGGGAACAGATTAAAGACGAGGAGATTATATCAGCAATCCATCCGGTCAGAAGATATGAAAAAGAGCAGAGCAGGAGGCATGGAAATGAACAGAGACAATTTGCAGAAACTAATTGATAACTATGTAGAAAAATATGAAATGCTGAATGATGCCGAGCATAATGAAATATATAAATGGACGGCAGTAAACCATTTTCAGAGACATTGGGATTTAGAAGCGGATGGTTTTGGAGAGATGTTTAAGCTGGCAATGGGGAAATCATCCAATATCATTGATAACAGCATTGTGCAGCCAAGTAACGGAATTGTCTTTTTGTGTAAGCAGGATAAGGATACTGAAAAAGAAGTGCAGGAAGAGTTTAGAAAACTGCTTGCACCGGATGATGGAAACATAAAGATACGGCAGGATAGAATAGATGCATTTATCAAAGCAATCAATGAGAAATTACAAAAAGTTGCTCCGGGCAAATGGAAATACGATCAGGACAGAAGGGCAGTAATCATGTACCTTAGTTTCATTGCACCGGATGATAACTTTATGTTCAAATCAACGGAAGCCAGAGCATTTGCAGATTGTTATGAATTTGGGGATGATATAGGAAGTGGTCAGACATTCCGTATGGATCACTACTACCGTATGTGCCGAGAACTGGTTGAGGAAATTGAAAACAATGAGGAATTGTGTGGTCTTTTAGAAGAAAGACTGCAATATGAAGCAGAAATGGATGAGGAAAAGGATGA
>JBJEJE010000086.1:0-10654 GCA_051877755.1 Lachnospiraceae bacterium
AAGAGCTGCAAGAAGAATTACAAGAAGCAGTTAGAGAAGGCAGGCTTCAAAGGTAGAATAAAGTAGATCCGATTGAAAATCTAATTAAAAGTTAAAGAATGGTCCGGAGCGTGGATGAGATTTCAATTCATACTCCGGACTTTGCTTATTTGGATGGGCTGCAGCTTTGAGGAATTAATACTTTTTGCAAATGGGCTGATTCTTGATGACCAAACAAGAAAAAGGAGTATCCGAGACTGCAAATCTGTATACAGGGAGAATGCCCCTTGTTTGATTTGCTATTTAATGATAAAATCTCTAAAGGAAATGTAGAAACTCATAGGACATGATACATAGGAGACAAACCATGCGGACATTTAATGTAGAATTAAAAAAAGTAGTAGATGACAGTTATGAAATCGAGATTGGATTTGAATTAGAGAATCAGCTGATTACAGATTTGAAAAATGGTCTGGCAGGGAAAATCCATAAATTTGCAGTCATCACCGACAGCATCGTGAAGGATTTGTATGCAGATAAGATTTTCAATCTGTTAAAGGAAGCGGGATATCAGGCAGACCTGTTTGTGTTTGAGGAAGGTGAGAAACAGAAGTCCCGTAAAACGAAGGAAGAGATAGAGGATGCTATGCTGGCGAAGGGATACCGAAGAGACTGCTGTATAATTGCGGTTGGTGGCGGCGTGGTTACCGATCTTGCAGGATTTGTGGCAGGAACCTTTGGAAGAGGAGTTCCATTTATTAATTATGCAACCACCCTGCTTGCAGCAGCGGATGCGTCTGTTGGAGGAAAAACAGCAGTGGATACGCCGCTTGCAACGAATCTGATTGGTTTATTTAACCAGCCGGAAAAGGTATATATCGACATTGCAACATGGAAGACTCTGCCAGAGCGCCAGGTAATCAGTGGTCTGGCGGAGACCATTAAGCATGCATGTCTCGCAAGCCGGGAATTTTTTGATTATCTGAATGTTCACATGGAAGATATATTAGCACTGGACAAAGAGGCATGTGAACACATTGCTGAGGAGAACTGCAAAGTAAAATACGAGGTTGTTATGAAGGATGAAAGGGAAAGCGGACTTCGTGAGGTGTTAAATCTTGGTCATACAGTGGGACGTGCCATTGAGACGGTAAGTGATTATGAGCTGATGCATGGGGAAGCCGTTGCCATCGGTATGGTGGCAGAGGTGAAGCTGGCATACAAACTTGGATATGTGACAGCAGAAGAAAAGAATGTCGTAATTGACCTTCTTGCCAAGGCGAAGCTGCCAACTGCAATTCCGGATTATATTGACCGAGAAGCTTTGGTGAAGAAGCTTTATACTGATAAGAAAGTAAGGGATGGTAAGCTTCGTTTTGTCATCCAGAAAGGCATTGGTGATGTGGTAGAATTTGAGCCTGGCGTGTTTGCAGCACCGATTGAAGAGAGTACAGCCAGAGAGATTATTATGGATATGTAAATTTTGACTGACATACATAATGGAGGAACAGAAAATGCGGGATTTGGAACAGGCAAGAGAGTTTTTTATTAAGGACCGGTACGCAATGGTAACCACTGGAATTGAAATTGAAGCGGTGGATGAAAAGTACGCGAAATGCAGTGTGAAAATTGATGACAGACACCGGAATGCAACGGGACATGTCATGGGCGGAGTGATGTATACCCTGGCAGATTTTGTATTTGCAGTGGCAACCAATTATGATGATGTGGTGACGGTTACCACCGTAAGCCAGATCAGCTATCTCGGCACACCCAAAGGGGACGTGCTTTATGGAGAGAGCAGGCTGCTAAAGGATGGAAGACGAAACTGCTTCTATGAAATCTCCATTACCGATAATCTGGGAAATGCAGTAGCGGTGGTATCCACCAGTGGAGTACATTTATAAAAGTCGGATCGTCTTTTGTATTTCACTTGACAAAGTCACAGAAATCAGATAGCTTAGTTGTAGTGTTACATTTCTGGTAAAAACAGGGATGATGATGCAGCATGTATGAACATGCTTGAAAAAGGAGGATAAAAGATTATGAGTAAACCAATTCCCTATAAGATTTATTTAGAGGAACAGGAGATGCCGAACCAGTGGTATAATGTCCGTGCAGATATGAAAAAGAAACCTGCACCGATTTTAAATCCCGCTACATTAAAACCGGTTACTGTGGAAGAACTTTCCGGTATTTTCTGTACGGAACTTGCAAAACAGGAGTTAGATGATACGACTCCGTATTTTGATATTCCTGAGGAGATTCGCAATTTCTATAAGATGTATCGGCCATCTCCTCTGGTGCGTGCATATTGTTTAGAAGAGAAGTTAGGAACGCCTGCACACATTTACTACAAATTTGAGGGAAACAACACATCAGGAAGCCATAAGTTAAATTCTGCCATTGCACAGGCTTATTATGCAAAAAAGCAGGGCTTAAAGGGTGTTACAACAGAGACAGGTGCCGGACAGTGGGGAACCGCACTTTCCATGGCATGTTCCTATTTTGATTTGGATTGTCAGGTTTATATGGTAAAATGTTCTTATGAGCAGAAGCCATTTCGTAGAGAAGTTATGCGTACCTATGGAGCACAGGTTACACCTTCCCCTTCCATGAATACCAATGTGGGACGCAAGATTAATGAGGAATTCCCAGGTACCACAGGAAGTCTTGGCTGTGCCATTTCGGAGGCGGTGGAAGCTGCCACCAGCCAGGAGGGATACCGTTATGTATTAGGTTCCGTGCTTGCCCAGGTGTTATTACATCAGTCTGTTATTGGCTTGGAAACGAAGGCAGCACTTGATAAATATGGTATTAAGGCAGATATGATTATTGGTTGTGCCGGTGGTGGTTCGAATCTGGGTGGCTTGATTTCTCCATTTGCAGGTGAAATGTTAAGAGGGGAAGCTGAGTATGAAATGATCGCAGTAGAGCCTGCATCCTGTCCGAGTCTGACCAGAGGTGTTTATGCGTATGACTTCTGTGATACCGGTAAGGTTTGTCCTCTTGCTAAGATGTATACATTAGGTAGTGGCTTTATCCCATCCGCAAACCATGCAGGTGGACTTCGTTATCACGGAATGAGTTCCATTGTTTCTGAATTATATGACCAGGGATTGTTGACAGCAAGAAGTGTAGAGCAGACAGAGGTATTCAAAGCAGCAGAAACCTTTGCGAGAGTGGAGGGAATCCTTCCGGCACCAGAGAGCAGTCATGCAATCAAGGTTGCCATTGATGAGGCACTGAAATGCAAAGAGACTGGTGAGGAGAAGAATATTGTATTCGGTCTGACAGGTACCGGATATTTTGATATGGTGGCCTATCAGAAATATAATGATGGTGAGATGAGTGATTATATTCCTACAGATGAGGAATTGGCAAAATCCATTGAACAGATGCCTAAGGTAGAAATGTAATTCATTCCAAAGCGAAGGTAATGAATCTGGAATTGCAATAAGCAGTAAAAGCATCCCAAATGATATATCTTCTGTCTGTTTGACAGGGGATATATCACGCTATTGGATGCTTTTTTTCTTTACTTTAAAGCTTCAATAGGCTAGAATAGAAAACATATTTATGGAAAGAAGGATAAAACAATGAAGAAACAAAAGTTTTTATGGCTGGCTGCACTTGTTCTTCTGCTGACGGGTTGTGGCAGACAAGTGGAGCCATCAGACATTTCCTCTATTGATGATCTGGAGGGAAAGAAAATCGGAGTACAGATTGGAACCACCGGGGATATTTATGTATCCGATTATGAAGGAGACGAGGCGGGAACAGTTGTAGAGCGTTATAATAAAGGTAATGATGCCATATCTTCCCTGAAGAATGGGAAAATTGACTGTGTCGTAATTGATGAAGAACCGGCAAAGGCTTTTACCAAACGTAACAGTGATCTCAGCATTTTAGAGGAAGAGTTTACCCTCGAAGAATATGCAATTTGTGTGGCAAAGGAAAATGCTGAGTTAAAGGATAATATCAATCAGGCTTTGTCAGAGTTGAAAGCAGATGGAACACTGCAAAATATTATTGATAATTACATCAATGAGGGTGGAGAAGGATTTCAGTATGAAAGTCCGGAAGGTCTCTCTTATGAGAATGGAACCTTAGTAATGGCCACTAATGCTGCATTTCCTCCATATGAATATTATCAGGATGGGGAGATTGCCGGTATTGATGTGGATATGGCAACAGCGGTGGCTGATAAGCTGAATATGAAGCTGGAGATTGAAGATATGGAATTTGATTCCATTATTACGGCAGTACAGTCTGGAAAAGCAGATATTGGTGCTGCTGGAATGACTGTAACGGAAGATCGTTTGAAAAATATTGATTTTACCGATACCTATACAACTGCTAAGCAGGTTATTGTCATAAGAAATGGTAATCATAATCCGTTGTTATCCATAAAAGACAGTTTTTATCAGAATTTTATAGAAGAGAACCGGTATGAATATATTTTAAAGGGTCTGAGAAATACAATTGTGATTTCTCTGTTTGCAGTTATACTGGGACTGGCAATAGGATTTATTATTTCTCTGATTCGTGTTACACACGACAAAATGGGAAATTTAAAACTGCTTAACTGGCTATGTAAGGTCTATCTGACCATTATCCGGGGAACCCCGACAATGATACAGCTTCTGATTATTTACTATGTTGTGTTTGCATCTTCCAATGTAAGCAAGATTTTGGTTGCGGTACTGGCATTTGGTATCAATTCCGGTGCTTATGTAGCTGAGATTTTAAGAGGTGGTATCATGGCATTGGATGTGGGACAATTTGAAGGTTCCAGAAGTCTTGGTCTTTCCCATGGACAGACAATGCGTTATGTGGTTCTGCCACAGGCAATCAAGAATACACTTCCTGCATTGGGAAATGAATTTATTGTTTTAATTAAGGAAACTGCAATCAGTGGCTATATCGGTCTTCAGGATTTGACCATGGGAGGAAATATCATTCGTGGTATTACTTACGAAGCGTTTTTCCCACTGATTACAGTGGCATGTATATATCTCGTGATTGTTATGATTCTGACTGCGGGAGTGAATAAGCTGGAAAGGAGTCTGAAGAAAAATGAGCGATAGAGAGTGTATTATTAAAGTAGAAGATATGACAAAATCATACGGGGAAAATGTGGTATTAGAGCATATTAATACCGAAGTGAAGAAGGGGGATATCATTGCCATTATCGGGCCTTCCGGCTGCGGAAAATCCACATTTATCCGCACATTGAATTTATTGGAGGTTCCGGATTCCGGTTCTGTTTGTGTGGATGGCGTGAATCTGATGGACAAAAAAGTAGATATTAACAAAATGCGTCAAAAGGTGGGAATGGTATTTCAGCATTTCAATCTGTTTCCGAATCTGACCATTAAGGAAAATATCACGCTGGCACCTGTGAAGACAAAGCTGATGAGTAAAGAAGAGGCAGATGAGAAAGCGGAAATGTTACTTGCCAGGGTTGGTTTGTCTGATAAGGCAGATGCATATCCGGATACTCTGTCCGGAGGACAGAAACAGAGAATTGCCATTATCCGCGCCCTTGCCATGAATCCTGAAGTGCTGCTGTTTGATGAGCCAACCTCTGCATTGGATCCGGAGATGGTAGGAGAGGTTCTGGAACTGATGAAAGAGCTGGCAAAGGAAGGTATGACCATGGTTGTGGTAACCCATGAAATGGGTTTTGCAAAAGAAGTTGCAAGCCGTGTTATGTTTCTTGATGAAAAGGGAATCAAAGAGGAGGGAACACCAGAGGAGATATTTGGTTCACCGAAGAGTCCGAGACTGCAGTCGTTCCTTGCAAGAGTAAATGCATAAAGATTATTCAAGACCCGCCAAGGCGGGTTTTGTTATACAATGTGTGTAGTATAAAGCAAGAAGGTCTGACGTAAGCCAGACCTTCTTTTAATGAGGGGGAGAGGATTTCAGTACAACTTAGTTGTACTATATGAAAAGCTCTTACAAATACGTAGTATAGTGGGAAAATGTGAAAAAAGTATGTCCGAATTGTTTTTGTTTTGTGAAATCGCTGTTTTCATTTTGGTATAATTATAGTAAAATAGAACTGCGATAAAAAGAATGATAGTACGCATAGATATAAGGAGGAATGGACATGATCAAACATGTTATTTTGTGGAAACTGAAGGAAAGTTTATCTGAACAGGAAAAGATGGAAGTGAAAGCAGGCATTAAGGAGAATCTGGAAGCACTGGTTGGCAAGGTGCCGGGATTAACAAAACTGAATATTGTAGCAAATGGTCTGGAATCTTCCAATGCGGATGTGATGTTAGACAGTGAACTGGAAAGTGTGGAGGCTTTAAAGGGATATCAGACCCATCCGGATCATGTTGCTGCAGCAGACACCTATGTGCGTCCTTATACAGAGGTCCGTATGTGCATGGACTATGAGGTATAGTTGAACGAAAATAAATGTTTTAACGTATTGAAAACAGGATGACCGCAATTTCGTTGTTTTTGACAAGGAGATTGCGGTTATTCTGTTTTATAAAGAAAAGACAGATACCGGTCCGGAAAGCACTTCCCTTGCAACATAAAGGGTATTATCTGCTCTGGCACTCATGCTCCATTTTACCAGGGTAAGGGAGCAGTTTTCTATTTCAATACAGGTGATGCACCGGGGATGTACACAGCTTCCGGTGTTGTAATAACAGGCAGGCTCTTTCGGAAGAATTGGACGGTGGGTATGACCGGTGATCAGAATCCGGTGGTTATCTGCCGCCCATTTATTCAGACGTTCTTCGCATTTGCTTTTGACCTGATAATTTTTTGCAGCACTGGTTGGGTCCAACACGCCGAAGTTTTCCAAAGGACGCCACAGATAGCGGACAAAAAACTGGGCTAATGGCCAGAAGGTAGAATTTAGCAGGCTTGCCTGGTGTCCGTGAGTCAGGTACAAAGCATTGTCCGGCTTTTTTTGGGAACGCAGAATGATTCCCTCGTGAAAGGTAAGATCCGGGAATAAAGGATTCGGTCTCTGTGTTTCCGTGCAAAAATAAGTACTGCATTTTTCTTGGCTGAACTCTTTTTTCTTTTTAATCATATCATGGTTGCCATAGAGCAGATAGAGCCTGTTTTCTCTGTAAAAGAGGGAAAACAGCCAGAATACATTATTGTGAACCTCGATAATGGTTTCCATATTCCGGTTTTCCCAAAGTTCATCTCCGTCTCCTAATTCAATATAGGAAAATCCTGTCTGATAGTAGTGTTTAAGGGCGGCAAAATATAAATGCTGGTTTTTTAGAAAGTTATCCGAGGAAGTCCCTGCACCCCGGTGGCAGTCACTCATTAAGACGTATTTCTGACCGGCACAAAGAGGAAGTTCTATGGCATTTTCAAAGGCATGATGTAAACGGGATGTGGTACTCATAGCGGCTTCTCCTGTGCTGGCTTGTTATGCTTTTCTTTTTTCATTCTTTTCTTTTTCATACAGCATTTCCTGCGGTGACGGCGTTTGTCAAATCTATGGAGTCTCAATAATTTCCGGAAGGCAAAAGGAAGATAGTAATAAAGATAGAGTATCCTGTCTTCTGTGCGGGAAAAAGGTCTCGTAACCCAGAGATATAGTTTACAGAACCATTTGTTTTTCCACTGGGAAAAATGGCACCAGAAACGGGTGAGCAGACTTACTTTTTCTTCTTGTGGCTCGCAGAAGGTGAAAAAGACAGATAATCCACAGACGGAATAATCCTGTGTGGTAAAACCTGCATATCGCATGCCATTTATAAAAGCAGACAACATTTCTGTGTTGGGAAAGGTAATGGTGTTTTCCATGCAAAGGTCAGAAGGTCTGGAAAAACATCCGGTTAAAAATGCAGTGAGCCACCAGTGTTTTCTTGTTATCCGCAGGTAATTGCCGTCTTTATTATAAAGCAGGAAGGAACACGGGAGCATTTCTTCATCTGACGCACATTCAAACATGGTGGTCTTGTAATCTGTTGGCGAAATAATCTTATCTGCGTGGTAGATGCCAATTTCTGCACCGGTATTGATACCATACTGTCCTTTCCAGAATTCAATGAGCCAGGTTTTTCCATTATAATCAAAATAGATGGGAAGCAAGTCAAATACCATCTGAAACCGGGGAGACATGTAGTCATACAGGTAGGTATATCCGGCTTTTCTCTGCCATGCATCAATGGTGGAGGAGAAGAAACCATAGTTACAATAATAGCAGTAGCCAAAGGGTTTTACCAGGTTTTCTAACAGTGCACATTTCTCACTTTTCTTCATACAGCGGATTTTTTTAAGAATTTTCTTTTTCCGGAAATGAAAAAAAATACAAATGAATAGTACAAGGAGAAAAAGGCAAAGAAGGATGAAAAGGAAATAATACATAACGTACATCCTATGTGGTTTTATTACATATTATGCGTGATTTTGGGTGATGGTTCAGTATAAATGCTTCATGATAAATGGTTCTAAATAAATGATTTTGCATAAATAGCGCTTGGCATAAAAGCATGGTAGTGCATATTTTTAAGAGGGATTTTCCATACTAATCTTAATATTAAAAAAAGAGGTCATCAGTATGGAATATCAGGTAACACTACCTTGCACAAATGAAAACGGATACTATGAAATCCGATTGGAAAGCATCGGAGGGCTGGGTGCCAATCTCTGTGGAAAGATGCTGGGAGAACTGGGGGCAGTTTATATGGGGTTAAATGCTGCCAGTTTTTCAAGCTATGGTTCAGAAAAAAGAGGTTCACCGGTAAAGGCATTTATACGGTACAGCAGCAAAGAAAATGACATTGGAATCAATTCCCCGGTGGAAACACCGGATATATTAGGCTTATTTCATGAGGCTATGATTGGAAAAAGTGCGGTAACTGCAGGAGTGACGGAAAAAACAATGATTGTGATAAATACGGATTCTGCGCCGGAACAAATCCGGGAAAAACTGCGTCTGCATGCAGGAACCATTTACTGTGTGGATGCGTTAAAGATTGCCATGGAGGAGAAAACAAGGATTAATATGGTAATGTTAGGAGCCATTGCAAAGGTGTCGGAATTCATTCCGTTAGATGCTGTATTAGAGATTGCGAAAGAAACCATAGGAAAGAAATATCCTGCAATGCTGGAGACAAATCTTACAGGTATCCGCCGGGGATATTCGGAGCTTAGCAGTAGGTATTTTGCCCCGAAGGAGGAGTATGAGGAAATCGCATACCGGGAAATCCAGAATGAATGGGGATATGAAAATGCCCCCATTGGCGGAGTCAACCCCTGCTTTGGCTCCACGGTTTCCAATGATTTATCTGCATCCCGGGAAGGGTATATTCCCCTGTTTATAAAAGAGCGGTGTATCAACTGCGGACTCTGTGATACCACCTGTCCGGATATGGTATTCCAGTTTGCTCCGGGAGAATATAAGGGTAAGGAAGCCATGGTAAATATGGGTCTGGATTACCGTCATTGCAAGGGGTGTCTCCGGTGTGTGGAGGTCTGTCCTACCAATGCCCTGGTGACAGGCGTGGAGCGGGAGCATCCTAATCCGGAATATGCTATGGAGAATCAGGATTTACTGCCGGAGCATCTGCAATATGAGAAGGTGGGAGCCAATTCCTACATCACCAGTGAGTCCTATCTGACGGAAGAACGAGTAGAAGGAGGGCTGGTTTAATGGAAGAACAGCAGATTTTATTTGAAAGTGGAAATGAGCTTGCGGCATACGCGGCAAAGCAGATTAACTACCATGTAATGGGGTATTATCCCATCACGCCATCCACCCAGATTGCGGAGTTTTTAGACCAGATGAAGGCAGAGGGAAAACACGATATTTCTTTGATTGCAGCAGAGGGAGAGCACAGTGCAGCGGGAATCTGCTACGGTGCTTCCACTGGTGGAGGAAGGGTGTTTAATGCCACCAGTGCCAATGGACTTTTATATGCGTTGGAGCAGCTTCCGGTGCAGTCCGGAACAAGATTTCCTATGGTAATGAATGTGGCGTGTCGTACCGTGTCAGGTCCCCTTTCCATTAAGGGCGACCACAGCGATATCATGTATACGTTAAATACCGGCTGGATGATACTGTTTGCCAATACACCCCAGGAGGTGTATGATTTTAATCTCTGCGCTATAAAGCTGGCAGAACGGGTAAAACTTCCGGTTATTGTTGCATTTGATGGCTTTTTTACCAGCCACCAGAAACGGAACAGCTATGTGTTCAAGGATGACGAGGCGGTAAGAAGGTTCATTGGAACCTATGATGCACCTTATTCTGCACTGGACCTGGAACATCCGGTATCCATTGGCTCTTATATGAATGAACCGGATATCTTAAATAACAAATACCAGCTTCATCTGGCAATGGAACAGGCACTTTCGGAAATTACGGATATTTTTAAAGAGTATGAGGGGCTTACAGGGCGACATTATGATGTGGTACAGGGTTACCGGACAGAGGATGCGGAGGTACTTTTATATATTCTTGGTTCTGCTTATCACACCGCAAGGGTGGCAGTGGATAAATTGCGGAAGGAAGGGAAAAAGGTTGGCGTATTCACCACCAAGCTGTTACGTCCTTATCCTGCAGATGCACTGTATGAGTTGTGTAAGAGTGCAAAGACCATTATTGCAGCAGACCGGCAGGACAGTTATGGTGCAGGGGGCGGAAATCTGTCACTGGAATTGAAGGCAATGCTGCAGG
>JBJEJE010000086.1:10754-12761 GCA_051877755.1 Lachnospiraceae bacterium
GATGCCAGAAAGCTGTTGCTGTCAGGTTATGAAAAGAATGTTAAGCCTTTTGATTATACAGGAATCTATCCGGGAAATGCAGCATTTCAGGCACCAAGATATTTTGAACCAATTTCAGAGAAACGGGCGGCATCCGGCAGAAGAATCAATGAGGTGACTGCCATGCCAAAGCGCCTGGCACCGGGGCATGGTGCCTGTCCGGGCTGCGGCATTCCTGTAAATGTGAATCTGTTATTAAAAGGAATTGAGGGGAATGTGGTGCTTTTGTTCCAGACCGGCTGTGGCATGGTGGTTACAACAGCTTATCCAAAAACTTCCTTTCGGATTCCTTATGTGCACAATCTGTTTCAGAATGGTGCTGCCACCTTGTCCGGTCTTACAGAAATGTTTCATCAGAGACAGAAAAGAGGAGAATATCCGGAGGGGGAGATTACCTTTGTCATGGTCAGTGGTGACGGTGGAATGGATATCGGTATGGGCTCAGCCCTTGGTACGGCAATCCGGAATGAGCGGTTGATTCTATTTGAGTATGATAATGGAGGCTATATGAATACAGGATATCAGTTGTCCTATTCTACGCCAAAGGGGGCGAAGAGTGCCACCTCCCATGTGGGAGAAAACCAGTATGGAAAGCAGTTTTTCCATAAGGATTCCCCGATGCTGATGGCAGCAACCAATCTGCCATATGTGGCAACGGTGGCAGAGTCTAATCCTGCAGATTTTATCAAAAAAGCAGAGAAGGCAAAACACTATGCAAATGAGTGCGGAACTGCTTATATTAAGGCATTATCCGCCTGCCCCCTTAACTGGAATGATAAACCGAACACCGAGCGGAGTGTGATTGCCGCTGCGGTAGACAGCTGTTATTTTCCGCTGTTTGAAATGGAAAATGGTATTACAACACTAAGCTACAATCCGGAAAAAATGAACAAAAAGATTCCTGTCCTTGACTGGCTTACCATGATGGGTCGAACAAAGCATCTTGCAAAGGAGCAGTATCAGGATATTGTAAATGATATCCAGAAAGAAGTGGACAGAAGATGGGAACGGTTGAAGGCAAGGGCGGAACATCCGCTGTTGTAGTAAGTCTGCGTAGTCTGAGTGTTTACTTGGACTACGTTTTCGTTTATAATACGATTGAATCAAATGTTAAGGAATATTGCAAGGTGTGATATTTCTATATTTGTATATACTTTCAATTGGATTACAGTGACGGTTCATTGTGCTGACTTTGGCTATATGGAAGAATGGATAAGCTTGGAACTTTCATAAATTCAGATTTTATTTTTATTTTAATTTTAGTTTAATGGTAGTAATGATTTTGAGAATTTGATATACTAGCATTAGGAGGTGTAAACAAATGTGTGATGTAAACAAATATTCGAAGATGTTTGATGATATAAAGGATTTGCAACCGGAGGATACATTACAGCTTGTAATGGAAGCAAAGGATGAAGATGAGAGGGAGTTTTTTGATATGCTTGGCAATTTTCTGTTACGACAAAAGCAGAAAAAGGTTATTGAAAGGAACTTGTTTTGATGAAGAAATATATTTTAATTGCCGGCGTCAATGGTGCCGGCAAATCTACTTTATATCAAACTTCAGATTTGTTAAAAGCTATGGAAAGAGTTAATATGGATGAAATAGTAAGAACTTTTGGAGATTGGAGAAATTTTTCGGATGTTACGAAAGCAAGCAAAACTGCTATTGATATGATAAAAGAGTATTTTGAAAATGGGATTTCTTTTAATCAGGAAACAACTCTTTGTGGAAAATCCATAGTAAGAAATATAAATAGAGCAAAGCTATTAGGATATGAAGTTGAACTACATTATGTTGGTGTTGAAAGTGTAGAAATTGCGAAAGATAGGATTGCATATCGTGTTGCACACGGAGGACATGGAATACCTGATGCTGATGTTGAAAGAAGATATATAGAAAGTTTTGAACACTTAAATTTGGTAAAAGAAATGTGTGATCTGGTAGTTTTATACGATAATACAGAA
>JBJEJE010000087.1:0-2497 GCA_051877755.1 Lachnospiraceae bacterium
GGGTACAGACGAAGATCAGCGAGCATTACACCACACCGCCGAAGCACTTTACGGAGGACTTATATTGTAAAGGGTAGTTAAGAAAAAAGCACAAGAAAGGACAAAAAATGAGAACAAAAAAAGCAGAAAATGAAAAGATTACTGCCCTCTACGAAAGACTTTCTCGTGATGATGAAATGGTAGGGGACAGTAACAGTATCGTCAACCAGAAGAAGATGCTTGAGGACTATGCAAAACAGAATGGCTATACCAACATAGAGCATTTTACAGATGACGGTTATTCCGGCGGTTCATTTGACAGACCGGACTGGAAAAGAATGGTGGCGGGAATTGAGGACGGGAGCATTGGCACAGTTATTGTAAAGGATATGAGCCGGATAGGGCGTGACTATCTGCAGGTGGGCTTTTATACGGAGGTCATGTTCAAGGAAAAGGAAGTCCACTTTATTGCGATTGCAAACGGAGTTGACAATCAGAAAAGGGAGAGCAGTGAGTTCGCCCCGTTTCTAAACATCATGAATGAGTGGTACATTCGTGACTCCAGCCGGAAAGTGACTACGGTGCTTCGTGCAAGGGGCATGGAGGGAAAACACACCACCAATAATGCCATTTACGGTTACCGGAAAAGTGAGGAAGATAAAAACCAGTGGGTAATTGACGAAGAAGCTGCCGAGGTGGTACGCAGGATATACCGGATGTCTCTGGAGGGGAAAGGACCCTATGAGATTGCAAGGATACTGTCGGAGGAACAAATCGAACGTCCATCCTATTATCTTGCCAAGCGGGGACTTGGAACCTGTCGTTCCAACAATAATACTGCAACCCCTTATGTGTGGCGTGGGGCAACGGTGAGGGATATTCTTTCCAAGCCGGAGTATATGGGACATACTGTAAATTTCCGCTCGTATAAAGAGTCCTACAAGGATAAGAGGGCAAAAAAGACACCAAAAGAGGACTGGGTTATTTTCAAGAATACACAGGAAGCAATCGTTTCTGAAGAAATGTGGAATAAGGTGCAGGAACTGAGAAAGACTGTCCGCAGAACAGATACAGTCGGAGAAGCCAATCCGTTTACGGGGCTTTTGTATTGTGCCGATTGCGGTGCGAAAATGTACAACCATCGTGGCGGGGCAGGAAGGGCAAGAAATTGGAAAGGGGAATTAAACGGAAAACGCAGACCGGATCGTGATGAGTATAACTGTTCCACCTATAACTTAAGCAGACAGAGTTATGATAAACAGTGCAGCCAGCATTATATCCGGACAGAGGTTGTAAGAAAGCTGGTGCTGGAAACCATCAAAGCGGTCAGTGATTATGTGATTACCAATGAGGAGGAATTTATCAACAGGATATATTCCACTTCGAGAGACAAGCAGAAAGAGAGCATAAAGTCTTTGAAACGAAAAATTGCACAGGATACCAAGCGTGTAAACGAGCTGAATATGCTGATGAAGAAACTGTATGAGGATAATATCAGCGGAAAGCTGTCTGACAAGCGTTTTGAATTTATGCTCAGCGAGTTTGAAAATGAACAGGACACCCTTGAAATATCAATGGAAAATGCCAAAGCCGAGATTGAAAAATATGAGAGTGATACAGTCCGGGCAGACAAATTCATAGAACTTGTGAAACGCTATACGGATTTCAGTGAATTAACTACCCCCATGCTGAATGAATTTGTGGAAAAGATACTTGTCCATGAAGCGGATTATTCAAGTGGCGAGAGGGTACAGGAAGTGGAGATTTACCTGAATTTTATCGGAAAGTTTGAACTGCCTGTAAAAGAGCCGACTGAGGAAGAAATTGCAGAGCACGAAAAGCTGAAAGCACGCAGGGCAAAAAAAGCAGAATATAACCGCAGATACATGGAAAAGCGGAGAAAGCGTATCGCAGAGGAAGAACAGAAATCAAAGGAAGTAACAGTAAACGGTTAAGGGTATGGAGGATAGAGAGCTTATGAAACAGGAAGAAATCAGAAAGTGTACAAAGGTTGTGGAACTGTTCCGCAGTATGATGGATGAATTGGGAGATATGTGTGTGGTATATGATGAAAGGTTCGGCTTTATTGTACTGGAGTATTACATGGATGGGTATTTTGAGAATAATTCCAACTACGACAATGCAGAGGACTTGTATCATCACTTGTTGGATAAATGGAAATTCTGCTGGATTGTGGATAAGGCAAAGGTCAACGGGACAGAAGAATTTGAAGATTATGAACGGTCATTGACAAAGGAACAGCGGACAGAAAGGGATAAGGCTTTAGCACATTTTGAAGCAGCATTCTGGCAGATACAGACGGAATAAGAAAGTGTCACAACATCTGAGGGGGCAATCGGTTTGAACACTGATTGCCTTTTCTGACAGGAAATTGACGATTTAAGCCGTTCCTGATGAAGTGACAGGGAAATATGCCTTGCATGTGTTTTGACACGCTTAGAGGGCATAAAACACGGAAAAAGACTACATAATTTGAACATTTTGAAGGAGGGTATCG
>JBJEJE010000088.1:0-12609 GCA_051877755.1 Lachnospiraceae bacterium
GTCACGGAATGAAAATGTATCAATGGATGTGATCGTAAAGATATGCCGGAAAATGGATTGTACGGTAGATGACATCCTAGATATTTTACCGAGTCCGGATTATGGGACAGATAAGAGAATAAAATAATCTGAATAAATGTAGTACGATCATTTCAAATATATATGAGAGATGATACTTAGTTTAATATTATAGGAGAGATTATAATATGGCAGGCAATACCATTTTAAATAAATCGAAATATGCCAAAGATAATGATGAGTTTTATACAACATATGAAACAATAAGCAGCGAGTTAGTACATTATGAATCACAATTTGAAAACAAGGTGGTGCTTTGTAATTGTGACGATCCATTTGAATCAAATTTCTCAAAATTTTTCATAAAAAATTTTAATAAATTAAAGTTAAAAGAACTTATTTGTACTTCCTATAGTTCGTCTAAGATACTTTCTACAGAAAGCACTTTAACAGATGAAAATGATGCGCCACTAAATAATAAAAATGGTTATGTGCTATCATTAAAAAAAGTGCCAGATGTGATTACACCATTATCGTCTGATATGGAGGTGCAGAAGTTTTTAAAATCAAAAAAGGTAGTACGGAAACTTAGTGGAGATGGAGATTTTAGAAGTGAAGAATGTATAAAGTATCTCAAACAGTCAGATATTGTAGTGACCAACCCACCGTTCTCTCTCTTTAGGGAATTGATTTCTCTGATAATAGAATATGATAAACAGTTTCTTGTGATAGGAAATCAAAATGCCATTACATACAAAGAAATATTTCCACTTATTCAAGAAAACAAAGCATGGATTGGTTATCAATTTGGAGATATGGCATTTAAAGTACCAGCATCTGCTGAAGCACGGAGTACACGATATTGGGTAGATCAAGATGGACAAAAATGGAGAAGTTTAGGCAATGCAATGTGGCTAACAAATATTGATATAATTAGAAGGCACCAGAATCTTGAATTGAAGAAAGAATATGATGAAAAAGTATATCCCAAATATGATGACTATGATGCAATCGAAGTATCAAAAGTTGCGGACATTCCAAAAGATTATGCAGGTATTATGGGTGTGCCAATAACATTTTTAAATAAGCACAATCCTAATCAGTTCCAGATAGTAGGAGAAGCAAATCATGGTTCAGATAATTCGTTTGATTTATTTAAGCCTACGGTAAATGGAAAGCTAAAATATAAACGAATTTTAATTCGTAATATAAATATACAACGGGAGAATAAAAATGGCAGAATATAGAATATTGGACTTGTTTTGTGGAGCGGGTGGTTTTTCATATGGTATGGAGAAAAATCCACAATTTAAAACTGTGATAGCATTAGATAATGATGAATATGCAGGTGAAACATTTAAGAGAAATATGCCGGAAACAGACGTTGTTATTGGAGATATTACAAATGATGAAATAAAAAAGCAGATTGTAAGAAAAGCAAAGAATAGCGGAGTAAATATGATAATTGGAGGACCTCCATGTCAAGGATATTCAATGAAAGGAAAGAAGTTGGGATTAAAAGATCCAAGGAATTTTCTGTTTAGAGAATATTTGAACTTTGTAAAAGAACTCAATCCAGATGTATTTGTGATTGAAAATGTGAAAGGACTACTGTTAGCTTCAAATGGTTGGTTTAAAGATGAGATAATAAAAGCCATTGATGAATTAGGGTATGTGGTAGAATACGGAGTATTAAATGCGTCTGATTATGGAGTCCCACAAGCTAGAGAAAGAACCATATTTATTTGCTCTAGGCATAATAGAGTACAATTACCTAAGCCCATTGTCAGTAAGAAGGTCACAGTAAGAGATGCAATAAGTGATTTGGCATATCTTGAATCTGGAGAAGGAGATTTTGTTCAAAACTATACAACGGAATCTTTAAGTAAATATCAAAAGGTAATGAGAGAAGGCAGTAATAAATTATATAATCATAAGGCATCTACGCATAAACAAGTAGCAATAGATAAGTTGAATATGATTCCACCTGAAAAGGGAAAAGAATTTTTACCAGAAGAGTTATTAGGAAATCAGAAATTTAAAACTACATGGGGAAGATTAAGATGGGATGAGGTATCTCCAACTATAGATACAAGATTTGATGCAGCATCAAACGGTACAAATAATCACCCATTTTTGAATAGGGCAATTACCCCGAGAGAAGCTGCACGAATACAATCTTTTGATGATAATTTTATATTCTATGGCGCGAAGGTACATATCAGAAAACAAATTGGTAACGCAGTACCACCGTTGTTAGCAAAAGCTATTGCGGATCAGATTAGTAATAACCTTGATATATCCGTTCAGAGAGGGGAGAATTAAATGAATGCACAGATGGCATATGTATTAGGAATGATTGTGGGAAATGGAGAAATACAACGAGGAGCGAACGAAACAACGATTGTGATTGAAATACCACATAAAAAATTAGAAACAGAATTTCAGAAAGATGTAGGTATATATGTAAAGGCGAGCATTACAGATATTCGCCAAATTGTAGAACCGTTAGTTGGAACTGGACTTAAATTTAGTCAAAGCGCAAATGTATCAGATCTTTCGTTTACAAAACCAAACGAAGATTATTTAATACGAGAAATAATGAGATACATAGGTAATGCGTCAACTCATGAAAATATGCGAATATCACATGAAGTGTACCATTTTACAACTGATGAAAGAAAGCAATTCATTCGAGGATTTGCGGATGTAACTGGATATATTAGAAGGAGCAATTATTTTTTCAAAGAACCGCAGTATAGGGTATATGTTGAGATACCGCAAAATTGGGAACTGGTAATAGATTTTTGCAATTTATTGAAAAGCGTAGATATTCCGGTTCAGAATATTGATTGGGGACATCCCAATATGAGAGATGGAAACTTGAAAAAATATAATCAAGGGAAACCAGATTTTTGGAAAAAAGAGCATCAAGTAAAAATATGGGCATTAGAATTTGAAGGAATTGGGTTTGGCGTATTGCATAAACAAGAAGCACTTGATTACTTTGCACATGAACATCAAGTATATATTGAAAAACAAGGGAAAAAACCAGAAGATGTTTTGCATAAATATTATTGGGAATTAAGCAGAAAAAGAAAGGAGAAACCTACTCATCCATGCGAAAGTGATCCATTTATTCCAGAAAAAATTCGTGGAAAGCACTATGACTCATGGCAGGATATTGCAGATGACTTAGGTTACAATAAGGATTCAGAATGTTAGAATGGGAATTATATGAGCCAATGTGCATTTGGCTAGAGCAATATCTAAAGGATAAGTATAAGGGATATGAGGTAATAGTTATTGATTCTCATAGTGAAAGATTAGACAGAGTGCTGGATAGATTTGGAGTAGTAAGAGAAGAGGCAAATGGTGTTGATATTCAAATAGATGTATTAGGAATAGCAAGAAGAGGAAATATAACAAAACTATTTTTCATTGAGGCAAAGAAAACAAAATTAACTTTAAGAGATTTAGGACAGTTATGGGCGTATTGTAAGTTAATTGAACCAGAAGAAGCATGGTTATTAACTTCAAGTGATTTAGGAACGTTGAGAAAATTATTACTTGGCTTTAACAGAGAGGATCTTTTGGATTTTGGAAGTGGTAAAAAAATAAAGAAGATGAAAGTAGGTATTTGGGATGTAAAAAAAGGAATCCCAGATTATAATTCTATTTTTCCGAAAATTTAGTTGTATAGGTATGTTGATATGACATGGGATGAATATTATGAGAAAATCAATGACTGGGCTGTTAGTACTGCCATAAATAAAATATCATCACTTGAAAACATTGGAGAACCTGATGAGGTGGTTGATGCACTTAACATCATTGCTTTTGAAGATGAAAAAGGTGCAACAAGATTACTGAATCGAGCCATCCAGCAGGGAATAATATTTTCAGGGGAAAACCTTGCGGAAATCAGCAGTATTTGTAATGAAGAAAGTTTCATGAAAGCACTGCGATTGTCAGAGAGTAAGTTAAATGCACAGGATTTGGAAGAACTGTATGGCTGCATTGATGATGAAATCATTGTTGAGATTGCCAGAAAGTATCATATTCAAGCACCAAAGGATATAGCAGAGGATTACGAAGAAGAATTGTGTCCGGATACATCCGTGCCGATTAGTTGGAAGAGATTTTATGATAACTTTTTTGACTGGAACAACAAATATGCGATTGCACGGTCAAAAGCATTGACGGATTTCGGAGATGGAGATGAGGTTGTAGAGGTAGCAAATGAGCTTTTTAGCATGGATGAATATGAAGCCAGTGATTTTATCCATAGGGCAGTGACGGAAGGTGTAATATTTGATGCAGCTAATATCAATGAAATAGCTTCCCTATGTGATCAGGATACGATAAAAGAAGCGGTTGAAGCATCCAGATGTATGCTTAATGATTCTTCGCTGGAAGAATTATATGGCATTGTGGATGATAATGTAATTGTAGAAGTGGCAAAGAAACAGAACCTACATTTACCGGAAGATTTGCGAGAGGAAGAAGAGCCGGAAGATGATACGGATTTCATGGATGATATACATTCTGCTATCGAAGCAGCTGATTATGCCTTAGTCTGTTTGAGCCGGGCGGAGAACGCTATGAATACAAGTGGAAGTGCCAGTATATTAGATATGCTTAGTAATAGTTTCTTTCCATCTCTATTAAAGTACTCCACACTTGAAGATGCAGATTCGGAAATAAGATCAGCACAACAGGCATTAGAGGATTTGAATAATGAACTGCATACAATTCGTAGAGATAGGAAAATCCGATTGAAATATGATCGGCTGGCATCTGCGATAGACTTGTGTATTGATAGCGGATTTTTGGATTGTCTTACCCATCTACAGATAGAAAAAGCACAGAAAAGAATCAGGAGTGCGATAAGACAGGTAGAGGATGTAAAGCGTGAGTTAAAAAGGGCATTAAGGTAAATACTGGAGAAGGTGGTAATGTATGGTAGGTGGATACAGGGTAATAACATTATGCGGTAGTACCCGATTTAAGGAAGCGTTTATGGAAGCGCAAAAGCAGTTGACTCTTGACGGAAATATTGTTATTAGTGTCGGACTGTTCGGACATTCCGGAGATAATGAAGTGTGGGAAGGGATGGATGAGGATACCCTTACCAAGACAAAACTTATGCTTGATGATATGCATAAGCGAAAAATTGATATGTCAGATGGAATTTACGTGATCAACGTAGGTGGGTATGTCGGAGATAGTACACGTTCTGAAATTGAATATGCAAAACGCACCGGGAAAGATATTCAATATTTGGAAGAGCCAGTATCAGAAGACGAATTGCCGGATGATTCGATTGATGTATCAGAAATACCTTTGTCTACAAGATTACGGACGATACTTTTCAGAAGTCGGATAAATGACCTACGCCAAGTAGAAGATATAGCAGAGGAAGAGATGCTTAAAATCCGGAATATGGGAGCCAGTACAAAAGAAGAATTGATAAAAATATGTGAGTTGTATGGGGTTCATGTATATAGCCGTAGGGATTTAGAGGATGAAAGCATAGGGGTATCATTTACACAAAACCAATATGAAAAGATTTTTTCAGAGGGTATCAGAAGTAAAGATGATGTATACCATGCAGATAAGGCTAAATTACAGAAAATATTTGGAAGTAAATCAACTATATATAAAAAGTTAATGCAACTCAAATGTAATCATGAAAATATGGCATAAAGTACAGAACGCCTCATTTTACTGGGGCGTTTTTTCTGTATCCTGTGAGCTGAAAATATCCAGTTGTTTTGCTTCGCCAATGTGATCAGATTGATTGCTGCCAATGTTTTTGTCTTTGGACTCCGCTTCGTGCGGAAATTGATGCTTGGATGCACGGCTGGAATGTAAGACATCAAAACGAAGGGCAGTTCCTCTTGCACGTTTATTATATTCAATTAACATGGCTTCGGCAAAGCCCATAGCACCGCCTTTTCTTTCTTTAGCAGTCCGGCTAAGTTCTTTAATGGTAACGCTTCCGACTTTATCTTTGAATATATCATCTTTTAGGCTATCCCCAAATGCATTTAGAAGTCTTGCAATACCGTTCATAATATTTGAGGAAAATGAGTTGGCAGCACCTTCCCATGTGCCAATACATAAACGCAGTACATGGTCTAAAATCTGAAAACCGTATTTATCATATATTTTTTCCAATGTAGAAACTGCGCATATGCCCCCAGTACAGGCAGATGGAGTAATCTTTAGATTATAGCTTTCTACAAGGTCACGGATAAGCAAGTGTTTGTCACTTCCGGCTTCAATATTTGCAATGAATATTTCATAAGGCAATAAAGGCTTTACATATTTCATCTGGTTTGCAAATATGTCAGCTTCATGCGAATACTCCAAATCATCATAAATCATACACCACACCGGAGTCTCACGTGATCCGGAAACCATAGCGACAATTTCAATGGTATGCTGTCCGTTGAATACATAATTTATGCCATTTCTCCTGCTGACTTTAACAGGGTTAATCTGATAAAGGTCAAAGTTTTCCGCAGCTTTCCTTACGTGCTTGATGGAAAGGTTACGCTGATATTCTTGATCAGAAACAAGGTTTTTAATTGGTATCTGTTCAAAATGTACATTTGGGACATACATACTCAAATCATCCATTGTGATTCTCCTCTCTAAGCTGGTCTAATAGGGGCTGAACAGCTTCATAGAGTAAATGGAGCTGTCTCAATAATTTATCCTGTGCAGTTTGTGATATTTCTGGAAAATTTGTATTATCACATACTCGTTTGATAGTTCCCACCCATGAAGGAATTGTGAGGGACAGGCTGGATATTTCTGCATCAGGATCATATTTTGGTTGTTTTTTTATCTCAAAATCCGGTGTTGGCGGTTTTTCCCGTCTTTGTGCCGGATTCGTGGCAGCGGAGATACGTTTCCATTGTAATTCATGGCGCATATCAGAATACCCAATATGCTCTATACCACTTTTAGATAGATGTTCATTAAGGGTTCTGATATTTCCTTTTGGCAAACGAGCAAGCTCTATAACATTTTCGTGGGAAATTTTAAGCTTGCCGGAAAAAATTTTACGAACAATCTCCGGCTCTTTATCCCATATAATATCTATGTGCCGGGCGTAAATGCCATATTTGTAAACGGTATTATGAGAGATATGATATTCTTTCCCAAGTTCGATTGCGGTCTGAAAGCTGAAATTTGTGTGTCTTCCAACGGAATGTAATTTTTGTGCAGTCTTTTCTTCATAAAGTATATTGGCAGCTTTTTGTGTATTGAGTGTCTTTTCTAATTCAAAGCGTTTTCCAATGAGATAGCAGATGGCTTCTTTAGAAAGGTCACTTCTCTTTAGCTGATCAATGCAGA
This sequence comes from Lachnospiraceae bacterium, assembly GCA_051877755.1. Lineage (GTDB taxonomy): Bacteria > Bacillota > Clostridia > Lachnospirales > Lachnospiraceae > CAG-590. Next base: position 7,390 of record JBJEJE010000088.1, read on the forward strand.
TGTAGAGCAGAGCTTCCTCACGACAGGAAAAGTCAATCTGTTTTGTCTGGTAGTCGAACTGCCAAGTATGGCAGATTTCATACCTTTTATAGCCGTCAATAATTGTGTTCTCCCATACTAAAAGAGGCGAAGTACATCCATTGTCAAAAATATCTTCTTCTAAGGATGTATAGGCATCTTCTGGGAGGGGCTGTTTTAACATCATAAATTCTTTATCACATTTGAGTTTTGGTTTCGGCATCAATTTACTCCTGTTGTTTTGAAAGGGGGATTGTAGCATTCATGTCAAAGCTGACAAGTCCCTCATTTTGAAAAAATACTCCATAAATACGATAGGCATCGTTTTCATCCCAAGTAGTATTTACCTTACAAAGTGTGTTTACAAAATCAGTACTGTATAATTCATAACAGTTTTTCCCGGTAAGCTGCTCCTTTCTGATCCTATGCGCAAGATAATCCTCTTGTATGCTTTTGCGCAAAGCAATGGTATGGTTTAGTGGATTAACAAGCAGCTGGATGTATTCCGGATCGCCTAAGAGGTGCAGCGTGACTTTATGGATACGAATACGCTTCTTTTTTAGGTCAACGGATAGGGTTGGTTTCAAAGAGTGTTGTCTGTTCATAGGTGTATTCTTCCTTTCTTTCGGATGGAGCAGTACCATCAGGAATAACAGTTTCATCTTTATCTGTGTCAGTTTTTGCAGAATCCGTGGTCTTTTGGATTCCGAAAACGGTATATCCGTTGAAAGTATTAACCGTAATCGTGTTTTGGTGTTCTTCCACAGGAAGACCAAATTGATTCTGCCAGTCAGCCGGATAGGTAGGAGTACGAGATAATTTCGGTTTCTCTCCCTCTTTTTCCTCACGCTTAAAGATTTCCGGAGTAGTAAGGTCAAATACAAAGAGAATATCATCGCCGGATTTTAACAACTTTCCAAGTAACTTATACCGATAGTTGGGATTCCAACCCATTAACGCAATTACTTTGGCAAAGAATACACGGCAAGTAATCTGCTTAGGTGTTCTTTTATTCTGATTTGAACTACACCAGCGGAGTGAATCTTTCGTTTCTTCGGGACATGGCTTCACTGCAAGTTTCTTTTCTTCCGGATTAACCAGAATTTGAACAAAATCTGTAGATGGAAGTTTTTTGATGCAAGCGGTATTAACTGAAACTTTGTAATTGTTGAATGTAAAGGATGGCTCATAAATATGAGCAAAAAATTCTCCTCTTACTACTTGGTATCCATCTAAGCTAAAAGTTTCATCTTCTACTAAATCATCAGGGAGATCAGTAGCATTATTCTTTCCCACGGTAGTTGATAGTTCATCCATTCGTATCCTCCTGTTTTATTTCTTGTAGTATTTTGTTTATATTGCTTTGCAATGTTTCGGGAGATGAAACATCTAAATCATCCTTTTTGTAATAGGGAGTACCATGCGCCTGTGTATGCCAGCTTTCATCAGTTGAAAATTCGGCTATTTCGGGAGAATATGCCTGCGCATAGTAGTTTTCGCCAAAATTGGAAGCCCAGTTTGCCGGGTATGCAACAATATCTTTCTTTGCGCCAGTAGTAAATGGAAGAATATCATCAGAAAGTGCTTCTTGGGAGGTATGGGCTTCTTCCAGACAGTTTTTGGATATAAATACTTCTGTATCACGTAGGTTGTAGATCAGAATACAGTCAGTACCATTTTGTAGTAATTGTCCGGTTGCCCGGTATCGGTACGAAGTATTCCATCCAAGAATTTCAAACAGTACAGGAAGAAACGCATTTCCACTTATCGTGCGTGGTACAGATACGGCATCATGAACCTTTGACCACTGAATATGATTGCGGTTATCCTTATCAGTAGGGCGAGCAGCAAACATCATTTTACTTGGATGAATTAGTATTTCCACATGGCTGCAGGATGGGAATTGTCTGACGGAGGCTGTACTAAATTTCATTTCATGAATGGTAAAGGTAACTGTTATCCGGTGGGTATCAGAAAAATATTGTCCTCTTGCGACTTCGTAACCACGCAGGTCAAAGTCCCCAGAGTTTGCCTGCACTTCCAACATATCATCTGTACTTTGTACCGTACTGTAACTAATACTTTGAGAGGCATTCATGTAATCTATTGCTTGAAAACCAGACCAGCGAGGATTTATTGGAACATATCCAACAAGTACACCCTTTTCAATTACATGGAGTCTCGGCAGGATACCTTTGTTTCCATATTTGGAATTATAAATAAGCTGTTGCACTGCAAGAAAATCATCCCTTGAAATAATTGCTTCGTGATGATTTTTCTGTCTGTACTGATTTCTGTCCTGCTTATTTTTTTTCGATTTGTGGTTTAAGTAATTAGGTGTAAATGTTTTTCTGGCGAGAACATCTCCGCAGCAGCGTTCATTCTGCAAAATCTGAAGGACTGAACTGGATGACCATTTCGTATTACCAAGTTTTGTGCGTCTTCCCAACTCTGTTAATGTATCAGCGATTTTTTGTGAGGAATAACCGTATAGATACATAAAGAAAATCAACCGTACCGTTTTGGCTTCCTCTTCATTGATGACAAGATTTCCGTCCTCATCATTATCATAACCAAGTAAAGGCGGAGTAAGGAAAATTCCTCTGCGAAAACGCATTTCTATGGAGGCATTCATTATCTCGCTTTTGGTATGGCTTTCTTCCTGTGCGAGTGTGGCAATAAATGAAAGACTCATTTCACTATTACTATTTAGGGTGTAGATATTTTCAGTCTCAAAAAAAATACCGATAGGTGGCTGCATGGCAGCAAGTTCTCTGGCATATCCGATACAGTCGAGTACATTTCTGGCAAATCTGGCAACTGTTTTTGTGATAATCATATCCAGTTTTCCTGCCTTGCAGTCTGCAATCATGTCCAAAAAGGCATCCCTATGTTGTAGAGATGTTCCGGATATCCCCTCGTCTGCATAGATTTTAACTAATACCCAGTTATCATGACGCTTAACCACATCTTCATAATGATTCTTTTGCAGTTCGTAGGATGAAGTCTGTCTGGGATCATCCGTTGATACTCTTGCATAAACACCAACACGTTTCGTTACTTGTGTATGGTAAAAATCTTCTGGTGGGATAGCAGGGATTACATCCAGCATATCAGAATCAATACCCTTATATCGTTCACGTATTTTTTCTTTTTGAGCTGCAACACTGCCGGCTTTTTCCTCTGCGACTTTCATAGCATGACAACCTTTCCGTATGTGATAGATACAATTATAGATTTTTCATAAAATATAGAAATAGACTATAGGGACAGCACTATCCCTATAGTCCATAAAAAGAGTAATTGATTAGTATGTATTTTGATCTGAAAAGATATGAGATATTAAATCAGATTCCCGGACAATTTTTTTTGTTTCTTCCAATATCCTGAATAGGAAAAATCGTTCCACAAGTGTGCAATCTTCCAGTAAGATGTCAATATCTGTCTGGTAAGCATTGGGATCGTAAATTTGATTGCCACAAAGCAGCTCATCCACGGTAATATTCAGTGCATTCACGATTTTTACCAGAGATTCAAGGCTGGGCTTTTTCTTTGCTGTTTCAATATGGCTGATGTAGGAGGGGGATAGGTTTGACAACTCTGCAAGCTCCATCTGTGATAGGTTTCGTTCCTTGCGGATTTTTGCAATCCGGATTCCAATTAGTGTAAAATTTACTTCCATGATACTGTCTCCTTTATATTTTATTAGCCGGAAAGTCCGGTCACTTGGAGCAGTAAAAGCCATATAAAGGCAATCAGGGCGATAACCCAAAAAGTGCCAGTCCGAAGACTGGCATGGTTAGCAGAGTAATATATAGGCATTTTATGATTCGGTTATAGTATTTGCGTTGGTAGTCTTTCCTAAAAACGTACTGTTCATATCAAGAGGGGGCATAGGGTAGGAATAGCCACGCTTTATTAAGCTGAACAGCTTGAAACTCATAAGATCGGGACTGGTGTTTAAGCATTGACACATCTTAAAGTAGTCCATATCTTCATCTTTTGACATATCTGAAATATCTTCATCTGCTATAAGAAGGTCAGCTGCAAATAAGTTTGCCTCATACTCCGTTTCTGATTTCATATCATATAATACGCTGTCCTTCATGGGAGCCATCTGCAACATATTCTTATGAAGAATAATGTGCGCAAGCTCATGTGCAGCTACAATTAACTTTTCTGCCGGATGCAGGGTTTCATTGATTACAACATATACCGTGCGGTTAGCAGAAAAACAATAACCTTTTAATTTCTGGTATGCTCCGCTCTCTTTTACAACCACATTCATAGCGGATAAAATGTCAAACGGATTACGGCTTTTATACTTTTTTACCAGATGTTCTACCTCATTATAAATATAGGACATTCCCATCTAACATTAACACCCCCAGTCAGTTTATCCAGTATGATGATTATACAAAATAATCAGTCCCATAAAACGGACAGGTGCTAATTGGTATCGACAGGCTGAAACTTTTTCGGTGTGAACTTTTTGGCACGTTCTTTGGAATCAAAGTAAAGAGACTGGATTTCATGAAGGAAAGCCATCTTGTCTTCGTCAGATAATTCTCCACCAGCAAACATAGCTGCGGTCTGATCCAAAATCTGTTGTGCCTGTGCAGCTCCACGTGAGCCGTATTGTTCAGAAGCAGTGGTAATGAAATCTTCATCTTCTGTCTTTAAATAATTTTCGTCACATTCTAATATATCAGCTAATTTCGCATATATTTCATGACTTTTGGGATAGCAAGAGCCTTTTTCATAATTGATAACAGTTCTGATTGAAACACCGACCAATTTTCCTAATTCTTCTTGCGTGATACCTTTCGATTTTCTTAATTCTCTAATCTTATCGCCGAATTTCATGTTTGCCTCCAAAATGTGAAAATCAATTTCACGTTCTTATTAAAACAGTATTGACAAGTGAAACTTAATTGCATATAATCAATAAATGTGAAAATAAGTTGCATATTTATAGTAACTGATGTTGCACATTTTGTCAAGCAAAAGGAGCGTAAATATGCGAACAATACTACATTCAGATATGAATAATTGTTATGCCAGTATAGAATTACTGCATCATCCGGAATTAAGGGGAAAACCTTTAGCTGTTGGTGGCGATCCGGAAGCAAGACATGGTATCGTGCTGGCAAAAGACCAGCTGGCAAAGAAAGCCGGAGTACAGACCGGGATGGCACTCTG
>JBJEJE010000089.1:0-2428 GCA_051877755.1 Lachnospiraceae bacterium
AATGAGGATGAAAGAAAATGAAAGAAAATCCACTTATTAGTATTATAGTAGCTATATATAATGGTGAACGATATATATCAGAGTGCATTGAGTCTATTATGAATCAGGATTATAAAAATTTGCAAATAATATTAGTTGATGATGGTTCAACAGATAACTCAGGAACAATTGCAGATAAGTATAAACAAAAAGATTCCCGTATTATAGTAATTCATCAAGAGAATGGTGGGGTTAGTGTTGCTAGAAATACGGGTTTGGAGTATGTGAAGGGAGAGTATGTGTGTATTGTGGATCAGGATGATTTTCTTTCTGAGGATTATGTTACATATTTTTATAAATTAATTGTAGACAACGATGCACAAATTTCAATGACTCCAACTGCATTGAAAGTGTTATCGACTGAAAAAATAACAGAAGATATTACTAACGATGAAGATTATGTGGAGATTTGGGAAGGTAACCATGCAGTAGTTCAAATGCTCTACTATAATGTAATAATTGCACCATGGAATAAAATGATAAGCCGTAAATTAATTGAGGATAATTGTATTCGGTTTGTTCCAAAATTATTTGGTGGAGAAGGATTTGCATTTTCAATTGAAAATTTTCAATATGCAAAACGAGTTGCTGTTGGACATAGAAAAGTATACCGTTATCGGGTAGATAATCCGGATAGCGGAATGACACGTTTCAACAAGCAGGTGTTGGATAATTCTATCAGGGCGCAAGAAATAATTTCTTCAAAAATTTTACATCATACAAATGAAATAGAAAAAGCATTGAAATATGCTAATTGGCATACACATTGCGATTGTTTAAATACAATTATTGGATGTCAAGTTCTTAATGAAAATAAACAATACTATCAATCAATTAAAAAAGTATGTAGAAGAGATGCACGAATAGCTTTAAATGCACCCATTAGTAGAAAAGATAAAATAAAAGGATTTGTATATTTTATAAATCCATATCTTGCAGCAAAGATAATTAATAGATTTAGATTGCGAAAATTTACAAAAGAAATAGAGGGATAATCAATGTATATAATTAAGAAAAGTAAGGCGGTAATTGTAGGAAAGTTATTAAAAAAATAAGAGATGAGGATATTAACAATGTATGATTATCTAATCATTGGCTCCGGTTTATACGGTGCCGTATTTGCCCACGAGGCAGCAAAAGCAGGAAAGCGTGTTTTGGTGGTGGACAAGCGGCCAAACATTGCCGGTAACATTTATACAGAGGACATAGAGGGAATCCATGTTCACAAATATGGTGCTCATATATTCCATACCAATAACAAAGAGGTGTGGGATTATGTAAATAAGGTTGCAGAATTTAACCGGTTTACCAATTCGCCCGTTGCCAATTATCATGGGGAATTATACAGTCTTCCCTTTAATATGTACACCTTTAATAAGATGTGGGGCGTTGTGACACCGGAGGAAGCATTTGCGAAGATTGAAGAACAAAAGATTACAGCTGGAATCACAGAACCAAAAAATCTGGAGGAGCAGGCAATCAGCCTGGTGGGGACGGATATCTATGAGAAGCTTGTGAAAGGCTATACGGAGAAACAGTGGGGAAGACCTTGCAACGAGCTTCCTGCATTTATTATTAAAAGGCTTCCGGTTCGACTTACATTTGACAACAATTATTTTAATGCCTTATATCAGGGAATCCCAATTGGCGGATATACCAAAATGATTGCAAATATGCTTGAGGGAATCGAGGTACGTCTTGGCGTGGATTATTTGGAACACAAGGAAGAACTGGATGCCATGGCTAAGAAGGTTGTGTACACCGGAGCCATTGATGCCTATTTTGATTATAAGCTTGGGGCATTGGAATACCGGTCTGTCCGTTTTGAGACAGAAGTGCTTGATATGCCAAACTTCCAGGGAAATGCGGCGGTTAATTATACTGACCGGGAAACTCCTTGGACACGTATCATCGAGCACAAATGGTTTGAATTTGGCAAGGACGAAAATGGCAATGATTTACCAAAGACGGTGATCAGCCGGGAATATTCCTCTGAATGGAAGCCTGGGGATGAGCCATATTATCCGGTAAATGATGAGAAGAATGGAGCATTATATCAGCAGTACAGAGAACTGGCAGATGCAGAATCAAAGGTGATATTTGGCGGGCGTCTTGGCGAGTATAAGTACTATGATATGGATGCGGTCATTGCATCTGCTTTGGAGATGTGTAAAAAAGAGTTGTAATACATACAGGAAGGATACAATAGAATGGAATCTTCATGCTGTTCTAACATCAAGCAAGACAAATTCAGGATTATCCAATTTCATTTTAATCAAGTAATACTAACATTTCTTGCTTATTTCCCATAATGAATGAATAGGCAGGAATGGTACAGATATATGGTTACATTTTTCCATTACCTGCCGGAACAGGAGGTATGTGTATG
>JBJEJE010000090.1:0-2400 GCA_051877755.1 Lachnospiraceae bacterium
GCTCCTGCCATGAGCTGTATAATGCCAAATATGAGAAAATTTTTGCCCGAATGGGCTTGAAATTGATAAAAATATGATAGATTAGAAATATCTTATGGAGCTGGAACCTCTTTCGATGGTTCCAAGCTCCGGTATTGGACTTAAATTAAAATGAATTTCCATTTCCACCGCATGGGAATTGTTGCTTCCATCATCCTGCGGCTCTGAAATAACAATCTTGCTGATCAGCCGGTTCAGTATATTGGCATCCAGTTCTGTGATGTCTGTATAGCTGCCAATATCTTCTGCCCACTGTTGTGACTGGGAATCCAGCTTTTCTTCTTCATCCAGAAGTTTCTGATTTTTTACAAGCTCCTGTTTGATCTCAGACTGCTCTTTCTGTGTTTTCTCCAGCATCTTATCAAAAGTAGCTTCTGAAATCTTTTCACTGATCAGGTCATCATAAAGGCGGGCAATCAGCCGGTCAAGTGACTCCAGCCGGTCTTTCTGTTTCGCTGCCAGTTTTTCAATACTGTCCCTGTGATCCTGTTCGTCCTCACAGCAAAGTTCCCGGACACGTTCTTCCATATCCTCACATCCGCCGACGGCAATTCTGGCGCATTCACGGATTTTGGAAAGTACTGCATCGTACAGATCATCTGCATCCACCCGATGCTGGCTGCAGTGTGCTTTTCCTTTGTGGATGTAAGTGGAACAGGTGTAAATCTCACGTGGGTCTTTGCTGTTGGTTTTACGGATGGTTAGTGCCCCTCCGCACTCCGCACATCGAAGCAGTCCCGCAAAAATACTGTATTCCCCAGTGGTATTCTGCCTTTTCCTCGATCTTATTTTCGCCTGTACCAGTTCAAAGGTATCCCTTGAAATAATTGGTTCATGGGTATCTTCCACTGTAATCCATTCATCTGGTGCCTTGTCTCCCTGTGAGCCAATTTTAAACCGGTAATACCTCTTCTGGGATGCCATATCCCCACAGTAGACCGGATTCCGGAGCAAGTCTTTCAGGTATGATTCATCCCAGACATATTTCCCGTTTTCCGGGTCTTTCTGCTCCCATTTGGTGTAATAAGTACGGTTCCCCCGTTTCCGGTGCCACCATGACGGGCAAGGGACTTTCTGGCGTTCCAGCTCCCGGGAAATATAATTGATTCCCCGTCCGTCCACCGCCCACTGGAAGATCTTCCTGACAATGGGTGCCGTTTCCTCATCTATCAGGAGATGTCCCTTTTCGTCCGGGTCTTTTAAGTACCCCAAAGGAGGAACCACACCGGTAAACTTGCCTTTCGTTGCCTGCAGATGATAAGAAGCATGTACTTTCTTGGAAATATCCCTTGAATACATCTCGTTCAGGACGTTCTTGAATGGAGCAATCTCATTATCCCCGGCATACGTGTCCACGTTATCATACAATGCCACATAGCGGACACCATGCTTCGGAAAAAATTCTTCCATCAGATACCCGGTCTGTACGTGGTTCCTTCCCAGACGGCTCTGGTCTTTCGTGATTACCAGATTGACCAGGCCTTTTTCACATGCCTGCAAAAGCCTCTGTAAATCCGGACGTTCCGTGTTCAATCCGGTGTACCCATCATCCTGAAATACCCCTACGATCTGCCATCCCTGCGAATTACAGTAATTCGTCAGGATATCCCTCTGGTTGGAAATACTGGCACTCTCGCCATTCAGTTCATCATCCTTGGAAAGCCTGCAGTAAATACCGACTCTCCATGTATCACAGTTTTCTTTTCGTCTGCTGTTTTGATACATCATTGCGTTGTTCATCTGATACCTCCGTTCCTTTCGCACATCCTACGCAGATTTCAGATTACTGAACTCATGTTCATTATAATCCCTATCTGTCATTTTTGCAAGGTAATCTTTCCTTTTCGTGTCCTTTATTTTCTGTGCAATCACCTCTGCAAAGACCTGTGACGCATCCTGATTGCCATCAAAAAACACCTTAATATTTATAATCTTATTTTTTGTTGCCATAAAAATCCCCTCCATTTTCTGCACAAAAAAAGCAGCTAACCCATATTTCATAGACTAACTGCTCAATCACTGGCTCCATATTTTATTTTCTTAATCAAATAATCTCCAACGTATTTATGAAAATATAATGAATTTTCGATTTTTCGTTGATAAAAAAACAGATTAGTGGTACATTAGATATAGAAAGAGCACCCACTCCAAAGTGGATGCCTCTCGAGATGGTTATTTGTCCTTACGGACACCGCCTATCCTGTTGGCAGACAGGATAGGCATTTTTATTTCTTCTTGTGCTTTCTGTCAAGAAAGGCAAGAAACGCAACAATCAAGCTGCCAAAGGCAATCAACAAAGTCAATATGCCGATGACAAGAGACAAAATCTCATAAGCTGTCATAATCACGCACCTCCCTTCC
>JBJEJE010000091.1:0-11827 GCA_051877755.1 Lachnospiraceae bacterium
TCTTACTGTAAAATTCTCTCTCAAGCCTTTTAAACCAATTCCCATCTTCGTAAAAATACAACAATTTCTCTTTATTCTATTATCTCCACATTCCCCGCTGCTTACGGACAATGTAATAAAGGTCATTTTCCATTGCCATTACCTTCTCTACCGGCACACTCTTGAATACCGGCATTTTCATCTTGTATTTAATCCAGAAGAAAGAGTAAATGGCAAGAACTAAGAAGGTTACTCCCGTAAGTCCCCAGATTGCAAGACGCTCCTGCGGATCAGTGGAGATATTCAAAATCATATATACCGTTCCTGCAATTCCGATGACCGGGAGAACCACTCCACCCGGAACCTTAAAGGAACGGGGTGCCTTTGGAAGGCGTTTTCTTAAAATCAGTACATCGATATGTGCCAGTATATAAGAAACCATCCAGAATACGGAACCTGCCAGTATCAGGAAAGAAATGGCATCGGAAGAATCATTACTTAAGTAGGCAAAAAGGAAAATGAAGACACTGACAAATATTACGCCGAAATATGGCACATTCTTTTTATTAGTCTTTGCAAAAATCTGAGGCATCATATTCATTTTTGCCATGCCCTGACATATGCTGGAAAGACCATTAACTGTAGAGTTCTGTGTGCTGATAACCGCCAAGGCTGCCACCAATGTCATCCATACCTTACCTACATTTCCCAGTAGATTTTCTCCATATAACAAATGTGGTGCTGCCGAATTCATCAGTTCATCCCAAGGTGTATAGTTATGAAATCCCAACACCATAATAGACTGTACAAGACAGATTAACGCAAGACCGATAATCATACCAAGCGGAACATTGCGCTTGGCATTTTTTACATCCTTGGAAACCGGAATGACATACTCCGCTCCGATAAACAGCCAGAATGCCACTGCCGTCATGGATACAATCGACTTAAAATCCGTTGCCATGGTAAGTGGCTGGCTTACCGCTTCTCCGGTACCCAGTTTAAAAGCACCTATAATTCCCATAACCACCATGGAACCCACCAAAAGATATGCCACCAAATCCTGAATCTTTGCAAACATATCCACACCAAACAGATTTGCCACCATGACAATCAACGTCATGATCAAGGTATACCCAATACTTGGAATTGGCAGTTTCAAAGTCTGGGACATGGCATAGGAAAAAATGGAAGCCTCCACGCCACAGGACAAGATATTGCAGACCAGATAGCCGCCCACCATAGAAATCATCGTAGGAAATGGTCCCATACAGGCAAGTGTATACTGGGCAAGGCCTCCTGTTGTATTTGGCATCAATGCATTTAATTCTGACAGGGAAGCCACGGTTGTCATATTGAGCAGGCAGGCAATAATCATGGCACCAATAAAAGTAACGCCAATGGTACCTGCACCCTGCCCCAAGGAAACAAGACAGCTGGTGGCAATGACCAGACCGACGGAAATGGATACAACGCTCCCCAAGCCTAATTTTTTATTATCTTCCATATGACATCTCCTCCTTATGAATGTGAAAGAGCATCCAGGCCTTCATCACCGGTTCTTACACGGATCACGTTATCAATACTGTATACGAAAATCTTGCCGTCTCCAATGTGACCGGTATATAACTCCTGTTTTACCAGTTCTACAATCTCATCCACCTTCTCTGATTCCACAACAAGATTAATCTGCTGCTTTGGAAGGAGTTCCATTTCTTCATTTTCTTCCACCTCGTACTCCTGGGTTCCCTTTTCGATTCCACAGCCCAGAACCTGCATCACCGTCATACCGCTGACACCTGCTTTACTTAAAGATGCTTTTAATTTTGAAAACTTTGACATATTTGTAATAATTTCAATTTTTGATAAACCCATATCCTTCACTCTCCTCTTTCTTTATCATCTCTGCATAAGCTTCCGGTGTTACTCCGCAAAATGCTTTAAAATCTTTTATCATATGGGACTGGTCATAATAACCACATTTCAATGCCAATTCATCCAGCCGGCATCCTCCCTGATTTAACTTATCCAGTGCATTCTGAAAACGCACAAACTTCTCAAACACTTTTGGGGATATGCCATGTATCTTTCCAAATACCCGACGGATATAGCATTCGGAATAACCGGTTTCCTCTGCCAATTCCTTTATGCTGATATTTCCTTTTGTCTCATATATCCGGTTTCTGACATAATCCTCCAGCCGTTCAAAAATGTCCTTTTTATCCGCTTTGAGATATTCCTCCATGTAGTTTTCCATGAAGATGTGTGCCCGCTGCCGAATGTCTTTCCCCTCCTCCATCTGGCAAAGAAGAGAGGTTCCGTAACAGTTTCCGTCAATCTCCAGATCATTGTTTACCACATCCTCAATAGAAAGACCTTTTGGAAGAATACATTTCCCCGGCTGGAACCGGACTCCAAAATACAACCGGTCGGATTCCATCGGCCATTTTTTTACCTTTAATACTGTACCGCCAATGTAAGTACGGATATCCTTTGTCCCGATACCAAAAAGCAGGTCCACACTGCCATCCGGCACTGCCTGAAGCTTTTCCTCATATTCTGTATCCAGAGTAAACTCGTAGAAATGGGAAATGCCTCTTTCCCCTGTCGTTAATCTCTTATAACTTTCTGTCTGAATCAAAAGGTATGGCTGTACCGGTGTCAGACTCTTTGTTTCCATGCTTTTTATCATAATCGGCTCCTTTTTTCGATGTGGAACCGACGATACCGGTTCCTAAGCCATCTCTGGTTTTTCCCACAATGGCAGTTCCACGCCGATACCTTTCTCCAAAGCATTTCTGTATACGGTGCCACCCCAGGCAATATCCTCTACAGGCATGCCACCTACAGAATAAATAATGATTTCATTATCATTTTCCCTTCCCGGACATTTTCCGGTAATGATATCAGCGATGTCAATAATATCTTCTCTTGTAATCTTCCCTAAGTGTTTTAAATCTGTGAATTTGCTGCCGATAATCTGTACCTGATCATAACTTGGATATGGATATTCCTCTTCCCATGCTTCGTAAAGCTTATAATTATCCACTACCTTCTTACAGCGGTTCACCAGAAAATCCTCTTCAAATCTTGCTGCAGACGGCATACTGATCAAAGCACCCTTTTTAATCCATGCCTCGTCAATATAAGGAAATTCCGACTCTTTATCCACAACCGTTGTGGTCATGCTGATTACGTCACTATCCCGGACGGCCTCTTCTATGGTGTCACACACAATGATATTCTTGATGTTCGGACACTCCTCTTTCACAAAATCAATAAAAGAATCCAAGGAGCGTTTTCCTCTGCCTTTAATCTTTACCGTATCGATATTCGGTCTTACACTGACAAACGCACTTAAGGAAGTCTTTCCCATAACTCCCGGTCCGATAATGGCAACGGTCTTTGCATCCTTTCTCGCAAGATACTTACATCCTACCCCCGGAATTCCTCCGGTACGATAGGCACTTAACAGATTGGCAGACATCAGTGCAAGGGGTGCCCCGGTATCCTTATCATTTAACATCATAGTCAGAATAGAACGTGGAAGTCCCTTTGCCTTATTCTCTGTGTTGGAACCATACCATTTCATTCCTGCCATCTGGTATCTGCCACCAAGATATGCAGGCATTGCCATAAAACGCCGGTCCTCTCCATTCTTTGGCATTCCCGGAAATTCCGGATTATCCGGAAAAGTAACCATGCATCCATGGGAATTGTGGTTCTGCCCACCCATCACATAATCCCCTTTATTCAGGGTAAGAAGCAAATCCTCCATTGCCTCCACACAGGCATCCATGTCCTTCACACCGGCTTTAATCATATCCGGCTCACTTAGGTATAAAAATTTGATTGCGGTATCCATAATTGTCCTCCTTATCCTGCCAACTGTGCACATTCCAGGAAAAACATCTTATGTAAACCTCAAAAGGCGCCAATAGTATGAACTACTGACGCCTTTGTCATCACACAGTATAGCATACTTATTTTCATATTACCAGTATCAATCTTAATTTTTTTAACTTTTTTCTATGATTTTACATACAATTTTAACTTCTCATTTTCTTTATGAAAGAAAGTTCTCTTTGTCATGTATACTTTCTAGATAGCTGCCTGAAACCGGTCGTACCGGAGTGCACTTAAATCCAATGTGGTTTCTTTCTCCATTGCCAGTTCTGCCAAAAGCAAACCCACTGTTGGAGAAATTCCAAATCCATGCCCGGTAAATGCACATGCCATAATCAGTCCCGGCACCTCATCAATTTTGCTGATAACCGGTACACCATCACTACAGATATCCTCATATCCACCCCAGGTTCTTACAATCTTCGCATTTTCAAGCTTTGGAATATACTTCATAATTCCCCGGCAGATACAAGGTGCTGTAATGCTGGAGGTTGCCTGCATTCCGTTATCCTTATTCACATCCTCATATCCACTGGCACCGCCAAATACGAAGGAGCCATGCTCCGTCTGATGCCCATAAAAGTCTGCATCTGCAGTTCCCAGCATCTGGTTAAACATCTTCGGCTCTGCCTCTGTGACCAAAGCCTCAATCAGCTCCTTCCGCATCGGAATGTCAATGCCGACAGTTGCAGCAATTGCCCGGCTTTCATAACCACATGCCACGATGATATGCTCTCCTTCATATACATCCTTCTTTGTAACTACCTGCCTTGCCTTTCCTTTAATCTTTTTAATCTCCACTACCTCTTCCCCTGTAATGAACTTAACTCCAAGCCGTCTGGCATTCATGTAGTAACCAAGGGTTGTCTTAAGTGGATTGGCATGACCATCTGTAGGACACCAGCTGGCACCAATTACCTCATCTGACAGGTATGGATTAATGGCTCTTACCTCATCTCCGTCTATCATGCGGACATCCAGTCCGCAGGCAACGGCTCTGTCCGTCAGCCCATGTAAAATCTCCAGATGTCTTTCTGTCTTTCCAAGACGAAGATTGCCTTCTTTATGGTATTCCACATTTACACCCAGTTCCTCAGAAAGATTTGGCCATAAATTTTTTATGCCATACATGGCAAGCGGAAGTTCTCTCGGATCACGTCCTGACTGCCTAACCCCACCACCATTTCTGCTGGAGGCTCCATTTCCAATATTATCGGTCTTTTCCAACACAATAACCGATACACCCTCTTTTGCCAGATAATAAGCGGCTGCACATCCAATCACTCCACTCCCGATAATAATTACCTCTGCATTCTTACTCATGTTCCTCCACCTCCTTCTCATTTGCAAAAATCTTCATTTCCGTTGGACGCATCGGAGCTCTGGAAGTTGCAGGCTCCAATTCCGCCGGGGATACACCAAGTTCTCTTGCCACAATTCCTTTTACCAGTTTGGCACAGGTCTGGCCCTGGCAAAGTCCCATACCGGTTCTTAAATATCTTCGTATCTCGTTAATGGTATATAGACCTTCATGGACTGCCCGTCTGATTTCTCCCTTTGTAACTTCCTCACAACGGCAGATAATCATATCATCATCCGGTGCCGGTACATATGGTCCAATATCCTTTGATCTGTCACTGTAACTACTCATTGTCACCGCTCCCTTCCTTTGATTTATAAAATCTTGCTTTCATTACCATATCCACAGGCACTTTCATGGTCAGCAGATTCGTATGGTCAAAAGCAGGAGAAGTCCGAACCTCTAGCACCTCTGCCTCACAGATTGGTTCACCGCTTCTGCTTAAGCCAATACCCTTGTCTCCTTTTTTCGGGAGAGGAAGCATCTCGTAAGGAAGAGTAACCGTTCCATACCCTTCCTCATAATCCTCATTTACAAGGAAGATTGCCTGACCGGAGCAGGCTGCCACACACATTCCACAGCCGACACATTCTGCTGTTTCATCCACTGCCGGAAGAGCGGTTATATTATTTCCAATCTTAATACAATGCTTTGGGCAGGCATCCTGACATGGATTACAGGGAATATTCTGGGAACATTCCATAACCGGATGGATTCCCTTTCGGTGAGTCACACCGGGATATTTTTCCACCTCTTCATCTGTCAAATATCCTTTTTTCAGAAGGTTTTGTGAAACATCAATTCCCTCATCCGTCTTTTCGATTACCCTGCCACGGTTCTTTGGAGCAAACATGCCCTGCCGCAGTCCATCCAATGCATTTTCCAGTTCTTTCTGTTTGGCATCTAACTCACTTTTTTCAATAAATCCGAGATAATAGGAAGCGGCAATCCCTGCCATCCGTCCCTCTATCATAGCGGAACTGGCCTCCTCGATGCCGGATACATCTCCTGCAACATATATACCCGGAACAGAGGTCTGTCCGTATTCATCACAAACCGGAACCTGTCCGCCCTTCTTTGGATTATCCTCCATCTTGCAGCCTGCCATTTTTAGAAGCTGCGACATTGGAGAAAGACCAACCGCCAGACAGATGGTATCTACATCAAAATGTTTCTCCGTACCCGGAATAAACTGAAAATGGTCATCCACCTCGGCAATGGTTACCCCGGTAACACAATCCTCGCCCTCTGCCTTAACAATTGTATGAGACAGATAAAATGGAACTCCGGTTCTTGCCACCTTTGCTGCATGAACTCCATAGCCACCAATCCTTGGTGCCGCATCCACCAATGCCACCACCTCACAGCCACACTGCATGAGCTGGAAGCTCACCACCAGACCTACATTTCCTGAACCTAGCATCAATATTTTATTACCGGGCTTAATTCCATGGAGATTCATCATAGTCTGGGCTGCTCCGGCTCCGATTACTCCCGGAAGTGTCCATCCATCAAAAGTTACCATATTCTCGGAAGCACCGATGGCTATGATGATGGAATCTCCTTTATAATGCTCCACACCGTCTCCGATTTTCACTACAATCTCTTTATCCTGATAAAGTCCTACAACGGTTGCATTAAGAACAACCTCAACTCCTGCTTCGCCAGCCTCTTTTAAAAGTTCTTCTCCAATCTTAAATCCTCTGATTTTTGCTTTATGCTCCTTGGAACCAAAAAATTTATGTATCTGTTTGAAAAGCTGTCCGCCGGGTTTTTCATTTTCATCAAAGACAATCACATGAAGTCCTCTTTTCGCCGCTTCAATCGCTGCGGAAAGTCCTGAGGGACCTGCACCAACAATGATCAAATCATATCGTTTCATTTTGTCATTCCTCCTTCTATTTATTTTAAATATTTCTTTGAAAGGTATTTTCAATTTACTGTTCCTCAAAAGGCACATCCGATACGCCATACTGTGTCTGTATCTTCATTCCCTCTTTTAACGGAGTTACACAGGTTCTCACATTGGGCTGACCATCCACAATCATAACGCAGTCTGTACATCGTCCAATGGCACAAAAGATTCCTCTTGGCTTATGCTCTTTTTTGGTATAACGGTGAACCATTACCCCGCAGGCTTTCAATGCTGCCGCAATAGGTTCTCCCGCACAGCCTTCTAATTCCTTGCCATTATAAGTAAATTTCACAGGTTTCCCTTTCGGCTGTACACCCAGAATCGGATGTTCTTCAATTCGATTTTCCATGTATAAGACCTCCTTACATAAGAAAAGGTGTCTATACAAATCCATTCTGTACAGACACCTTTGGCTGTTTTTCAATCTTTATTTGATAGCTATATCATAGCACCAGGTTGAAAAACTGTATTGTAAAAAACGATACAATATGATTTTTTTCTTTACTTTCTTAAGTACGCAGCTCGATTTCTTTTAATTATTTCTTAAAATTTAACGGTTATATACTTTACACCCGTATAATTATTATATACACTCTTCAGCTCATCCTTCTTTTTCATATAATACTTACCGGATGAATTTTCTGCAAATTTATCCATATTCGGATCAAACACATACCATGTTCCTTTTATCTTTACTTCAACCCAGCCATGATCCTGTAAATTGTTTTCGTTAAATCCATTGGTTTTACCAATGCAGATACGTACCGGATAGCCTGTGGCACGTTTTACTAAAAAAGCATATGCTGCCGCATAATGATAACAACTTCCCTTCCCATCTACAATCATTTGTCCGGCATACAGGCGCATTCCAGTTAAATTTTTCGACACTTTTGTGGTATATAAGCGTTGGTATCCATACTTTTTTTCCACATACGTAAAAAGTTTTTGCATTTTTTCTTCTTTGCTGTCACTGGATTTTACTTTTTTCTTAATTATGCTATCCAGATCTTTTTTTAAGGCTGTATTGCTGACTTTCCCATTTTTGACCTCTTTTTTTAGGGCACTGGTCGCAGCATATGCCCGATTTCCAGCAGTCTTTGTTTCAACCACAATACCTGCTCCTAAAGTAATCACCAAGGTCAGGATCATCATTACAAATAATTTTTTTACTCTTCTTTTGTTCATTTTCAACTCCCCTTTCCGGAAATTTTATTCCGCTCCTAAAAAGATTTCTCTGCCATCCAAATCTTTATAAGTATACACCTTAAAATTCTTATATGTCCAGATTCCATCCTGTCCCAGACCATAACAACTATCTAAATATTCTTTTTGCAAAGGTTCTCCTAACAAAGTATATAACTCTGTTATATCTTTCTCATAAACCGCTGCATTTCGCAATGAGGTTGTCTTCTCTGAGCTATAAACCCCATTGGGTGAAAAATAGTAAAACTTTCCACTCATGTATTGAATATCTGTTGCCCGTTTTCCATTATTGAAATAATAATACTTCTCTTTCTTATCCCAGCCTTTTACAGCCTGACCGGATTTATTCACCCGATAGTAACTATCATTTACCTTTACCACCCTTGTCTTTTTCCCAACCAGCAATTGTCCTTTTGCATTAAATACATAATACTTACCGCCGATCCGGCAACCTGCAACCGCAGCAGCACCATCCTTCTTAAAATAATACTTCTTTCCTTTAACAGACAGCCATTTTTTAGTAATCTTTTTCCCATTTGCGTAATAATAGTAATTACCGTTTTCTTTTACAAGTCCCTTTTTCTTACTTGAAACACTTGTTGTTGTTGTTTTCTTCGAAGTAGTTGAGGTCCCTTTGGAATCCGTGTACCGGACTTTCTTAATCACTTCATGCCGAATATCATATGTGGTACTTCCATAAACACCCTTATACCAGCCTGCAAACTGTGCCTCCGGATCATAATATCTGCCATTTATCATAACCCATGCATGTCTGGTCAAACCATCAGATGAATGATCCCTTGAGCCGGATACTCTGCCACAGACAACATAAGCCTCATATCCCACTTCTTCTGCTAAAGCAGCAAAGCCACAGGCAAAACTGTAACAATTTCCATTATGTGTAACAAACATATCATATGCAGCCTTCTTTTGCCAGTTCGCTTTATTGATATCCGGATACTTTGATACATAATGAAATCTGGAAGTGCTGACCATATAATTCCAACAGACCCGCAGTTTTTGAGACTTTGACATTTTACTATTTGTAATCGAATTCACAATGGAAAGTGCTTTCTTTTTCCATTTACCCTGGGAATTCATCTCTGCATCTCCATTTTCCTGCAACGTAATTCCCTGATATGTGGTATTCGTTTTCAGCTTACCGTTTTTCCCTGCATAATATAACTTATCCTTCATTATATGCCAGCCAGAAAGTGCTTTTCCTGTTTTACTAACATAATAAATATTGTTTCCCACCACATAATGGGCAGCTTTATTCGATTGTAACAAATATCCATCCTGGTCAAATACATAGTAAACATTCTTGATCTTATAGCTTCCAACCGCCCGGCTGCCATCCTTTTTTACATAATATTTCTTTTTGCTCTTTGTTGTTTTCCAGCCCGTTTTCTCTTTTTTTGTTGTTTCTGTTGTTTCCGCTGTAGCAGCTGCCACCTCTGTCTCAGTGGCCTGACACGGTATACGAGAACACCAAAGGCAGACTGCCATCATGCAAATACATCCTATTTGCCGTAATCGTAAGTACTTCATATTCTTCTCCTCATCATAGGTTTCAAATATCAGTGCGGCTTTTCAAAATATCTCTCTATTACTGATTGATTCTTGCGCGTTTACGAAGCGTTGGATCCAGGATTTTCTTACGGATACGGATGTTCTCCGGTGTAATCTCCAAAAGTTCATCAGTATCGATAAATTCCAATGCCTGCTCTAAACTTAAAACCCTAGGTGGTGTCAGCTTTAACGCATCATCTGCACCGGAAGAACGGGTATTGGTCAAATGCTTTGCCTTACATACATTAATCTCAATATCCTCTGCCTTTCCGGTCTGACCGATGACCATTCCCGCATAAACCTGCTCACCAGGACCAATAAATAAAGTTCCTCTGTCCTGTGCATTATATAAGCCATAAGTAATGGATGTTCCTGTCTCAAAGGCAATCAGAGAGCCCTGGCTTCTATACATCATATCACCCTTATACGGACCATAGCCGTCAAAAATGGTATTGATAATTCCGGTTCCTTTGGTGGATGTCATGAAATCCCCTCTAAATCCAATCAATCCTCTCGCCGGAATATTAAACTCCAACCGTACCGTGCCATCATGGGCAGGTGTCATTGCCTGCAGTTCACCTTTACGCTCATTTAGCATACTGATGATTGTTCCAGAAAACTCCTCCGGCACATCAATATAGGCAATTTCCATCGGCTCTAATTTCTTTCCATTTTCATCCTTCTTATAGATAACCTCCGCCTTGCTGACTGCAAACTCATATCCCTCACGGCGCATATTCTCAATCAATACGGATAAATGAAGCTCTCCACGTCCGGATACTTTATAAGTATCGGTTCCCTCTGTCTCCTCCACACGAAGAGATACATCCGTATTTAACTCCCTGAACAAACGGTCTCTTAAATGTCTGGAGGTAACAAATTTACCTTCCTTTCCGGCAAGCGGTGAATCATTTACCATGAAATTCATGGAAATGGTAGGCTCCGAAATCTTCTGGAATGGAATTGGCTGTGGATTGTCCACAGAACAAAGAGTATCTCCGATATGAATGTCCGCAATGCCGGAAATCGCCACAATGGAACCGATTCCTGCCTCTTTCACTTCCACCTTATTCAAACCTTCAAACTCATATAACTTTCCGATCTTCACTTTCTTGCATTTACTCTCATCATGGGCATTGACAAGCAGCACCTCCTGATTTAACTTAAGGGTTCCGTTGTCAATCTTACCTACCCCGATACGGCCCACATACTCGTTATAATCAATGGTGGAAATCAATACCTGGGTATCTGCATCCGGATCACCGGTTGGCGCAGGAATATAATCAATAATGGTCTCAAATAAAGGAGACATATCCACTGCTTCCTCATCCATATTTCTCTTTGCTACACCATCCCTTGCAGAAGCATATACAAATGGACAATCTAGCTGTTCATCTGTTGCCTCTAAATCAAGCAGCAGCTCTAACACCTCTTCTTCTACTTCTTCCACTCTTGCCTCCGGGCGGTCAATCTTGTTGACACAGACAATCACATGCAAATTTAACTCCAATGCCTTCTTTAACACAAATTTCGTCTGTGGCATAGCTCCCTCAAAGGCATCCACCACAAGAATGACACCATTTACCATCTTAAGGACACGTTCCACCTCGCCGCCGAAATCCGCATGTCCCGGAGTATCAATAATATTAATCTTAGTTCCCTTATAATTAACCGCAGTATTCTTAGAAAGAATTGTAATACCACGCTCTCTTTCAATATCGTTGGAATCCATGACACGCTCTGCCACTTCCTGATTCTCACGGAATACACCACTCTGTTTTAAAAGTTCATCCACCAATGTAGTTTTACCATGGTCAACATGGGCAATAATTGCCACATTACGAATATCATCTCTTGAAATCTTCATATTTTTCCTCCTGAAATCCCTGTTT
>JBJEJE010000092.1:0-11795 GCA_051877755.1 Lachnospiraceae bacterium
AGAAAAGGTTTTCTAAAGAACCGCGCGTCAGGAAAAAACATTAAAAAACACTGTGTGGACACATCATACAAGTTTCTTTTCCGATAATAAAAATTATGTTTGGATGCTTTGCAACCTGACGCATCAGGGCACGTTTTAATGGTAACAAACATAATTTATTCAAAATCCTTCAAGGTTTTTTTAAGAAAATACTGGTAGGATTTTGACAGGAATATGAAAGGATGGAGAAATCTCACAGACAAATGATCATAAATATTCAGAAATGGAGGATTTTATTTTGAAAAAGTTTCAGTGGAAAAATGTAACGCAGGTTTTGAAAAAGGGAAAAAAGAAATGGATTCTTACAGCAGTCGTAATCTGTGTGGTAATTATAGGTGCAGGTTATATAATTGTGAGAAAATCAAAGACACAGGGACAGAAGAATTCCAAACAGATGGAGACTACGGTAAGTGTTGGAACCATTCAGACCAGTGTGTCGGGAACGGGAACCATTTCCTATGCAGATTCTACGGATATCGTACTTCCTTCCGACCTGGAAATCAGTGAACTTTTGGTGAGTGAAGGTAGTTATGTAACGGAAGGGATGTTGCTTGCAACTGTGGATGAAACTTCTCTTACTGCCTGTCTGACGGCTGTGCAGGAAGCAATAAGCGATGTGGACAGCACTATTTCTTCTGAAAAGAGCAGCAGTACCACAAAGAGTATCAAGGCAGGGGTTGCCGGAAGAGTGAAAAAGATATATGCCGAAGCGGATGACAGTGTTGTGGCAGTTATGAAAGAGCAGGGTGCATTGATGCTGCTTTCTACAGATGATTACATGGCGGTGAAGATAGAAGGTGCCGCTAATATAAATGCCGGTGATGAGGTGACGGTGAGCAGTGGTGACACCGATACGGAGGGAACGGTGGAATCCGTGGAAAATGGAACGGCTGTCATTACATTTGATGACAGTGTGTTTGAATATGAAGAAGAAGTAACGGTATCCAATGCAGATGGTGCAGCATTGGGAAAAGGAAATGCCTATATCCATGCACCACTTAAAGTGGTAGGCACAAGCGGAATTATTTCTGCATTAAATGTTTCTCTGAATGGAGAAGTAAGTGCATCTACGAATGTGTATACGTTAGAGGATAACAGCCAGTCTGCGGCATATGCACAGGCAGTAAAAGAACGGGAAGAACTGGTTGCTTTATTAGATACGTTGGTTTCCATTCAGGCAGATGGTGGAATCACAGCGTCATCAGAGGGTATGATAGAGACCATCAGTATAGATAGCAGTTCTTCTTCTGAGAACAGCTCCTCCGGCAATGGAATGACAATGGGAGAAATCAGTAATGAGAATGTGGCTTCTGAAAGTGCAGATTCTGAAAACATAGAGATAGAATTGGCAGATGTGGATAATATCAGTGAGAAGAATGTAGCAAAAGAGGATATTTCTGCACCAGGCAGTACGGGCTTTGTAACCATGTCAACAATGAGTCAGACCGGAAACGCCCTTGCGGAAGGAGATGCGGAAAATGTATCTCTGGCAGGAACGGCATCTAAGATAGCGGCAGCAGCACCGGAGGGGATTACCGGTGGTGCCGGAGAAATCTCAGGAACAACAGAGGCTATGGAATATGCAGAAAAGGAAGATGCAGCGGAGTGGAAACCATGTACAGCGGGCAGTACCAAGGTGGCATCAGGAACGTGGTATGTACGCTATAAGGAAACCGATGCCGCCCTTGCAAGTCCGGCGGTACAGGTTGTGGTGACAGAAGAAGGCAGCACCAAGGGAAATCCTTCCGAGGAAAATCCAGCTTCTTCTAAAGAGACAGAGGAGAAAAAGACCACTTCGACGGAAAGTGAAAAAGCTGCTGCCAGTGATAATACATCTGAAAAGTCAGCGTCTGGGAATGCCAATAACCAGAATACAACCTCCAATGCAGGGATAACGAAAACCGGAAGCAGCAGTGGAAGTTCTTCTTCTGCGAGCAGCAGTTCTACAGAAAGCTCGGATACTTCTTTGGTGGAAACCGTAAGTGCTTTTACTATTGCAAACGGTGATAAGATGGTGGTCACCATGAATGTGGATGAGCTGGATATTCTTTCCATGAAAGAAGGACTTTCGGCGGAGATTACTCTAGATGCAGTGACGGGAACTACTTTTACTGGAGAAATTACCAGCGTTAGTAGAAGTGCAAGCTCTGGTGATGGTGTGGCACAGTATCCGGTGGAGATTACCTTTGACAAGACAGAAGATATGTTATCCGGCATGAATGCTTCTATTGAGGTAATCATGGAACAGGCAGAAAATGTGCTGGTAGTACCGCTGACAGCAGTTGTGGACGAAGGAAATGCAAGCTATGTCTATACGGGCTTTGATCAGTCTTCAGGAGAACTTACCGGAAAAGTGCAGGTAACACTGGGATTATCAGACGAAAATAATGTGGAAATCCAGAGTGGCTTATCTGAAGGAGATACAGTTTATTATATGATAAAAGGCAGTGAGGAAAGCAGCAGCCTGACAGGAAATGGAATGGGTGGCTTTGGAATGCCTGGCAATATGCAGTCTGGCGGCAGAGGAGATATGAAAATGAATGGTCAGTCTCCGACAGGCAGCGGAGACCGGCCATACAAGAATAGTCAGGGCAACTAGGGTAGAGAAAGGAGCAGCAAAATGATTGTATTGGAAAATCTCTGCAAGACCTATGAGATTGGCGGAGAAATTGTAAAAGCTTTGGATCATGCCTCTCTTCACATCGATGATGGGGAATTTGTCAGTATTATTGGTCCCTCTGGCAGCGGAAAATCTACCCTGATGAATATGATTGGATGTCTGGATGTGGCGGATGAGGGTAACTATTACTTAGATGGCATGGCAATTGAGGAATATTCGGAGGATGATCTGGCGAGAGTCCGCAATGAAAAAATCGGTTTTGTATTTCAGAATTTTAATCTGCTAAGCCGGTTGTCGGCACAGGAAAACATTGAATTACCTTTAATCTATCAGCAGATTCCGAAAAAAGAACGGGAGGAACGGGTAAGGCTGGCGTTAAAAAAGGTGCAGTTAGAGGATAGAAAAGAACACAAGCCCATGGAACTGTCCGGTGGACAGCAGCAGCGTGTGGCAATTGCAAGAGCTTTGGTAACAGAACCTTCCATGATACTGGCGGATGAGCCCACAGGAAATCTGGATTCTAAGACCGGAGAAGAAATCATGTCACTGTTCCATGAACTGCACGCCCAGGGAAATACTATTGTACTGATTACCCATGATGAAAGCGTAGCAAATCAGGCAGACCGCAAGATCCGTATTAAGGATGGAAGGGTACAGGAAGTAAATATGGATGATAGAATCAGTACACAGCAGGATGAAAATTCACAACAATATTTGATAGATACATTGGGAAAGGAGAGCAGATAACATGATAGTACAATCCATTAAAATGGCAGTCGATTCGATTCTCTCCAATAAAATGCGCTCCTTTCTCACCATGCTGGGTATGATTATCGGTGTCATGTCTTTAGTGGTTTTAGTTTCCATTGTAAATGGAGCTACCAGTTCCGTAACGGATTCCATTTCCAAGATTGGAACGAATCTTTTGACGGTGCAGATACAGGATAATAAAGGAAAACCATTTACTTTGGAAGAAGTGACTTCCCTGGCAGAAAAGGAATCGGTGGCAGAAACGGCACCGATTGCCATGGGCAGCGGGACGGCAAAATATGAGCGGAACAGTTCATCTGTTTCTCTGTATGGAACCACAGGTGGATACTATGATATCAAGGGGCTTTCGCTTGCGAGAGGGCGTTTTTTAAAAAATGCAGATGTAAACCAGAGTACTTTTGTGGCAGTCATTAATGCCACTGCCGCAGAGGAGTTATTTGGACGTACCAATGTGGTTGGGGAAACGATTTCTATAAACGGGTATCATTTTACGGTGATTGGTGTGTTAGAAGAGGAAGAAAGTACGGTGGGAAATACTTCGGAGCGGTTAGAGGCATATATTCCGTTTACGGTGCTTTCCAAGGTAAGTGGAAGCAGCCGGGAAATCACCAGTTTCTATGTGTCTTCTGCGGATGAGAACAGCATGGATTTTGTGGAATCGGAAATTACAGCGTATCTTTATGAGCGTTTATCCGGAGATACGGAGGCATTTTCCGTTACAAATTCCTCTACGATTATGGAAACCATGAGCAGTGTCACTGATACCATGAAGTGGATGCTTGGTGGGATTGCCGCTATTTCCCTGCTGGTGGGTGGAATTGGCATTATGAATATTATGCTGGTTTCCGTGACGGAAAGAACGAGGGAAATCGGAATCCGGAAAGCCATTGGAGCAAGAAAGAAAACCATACTGGTACAGTTTTTAATAGAGGCATTGTTAGTCAGCATAACAGGGTGTCTGATCGGAATCCTGTTGTCAATTCTTACTATTTTTGCAATTAACCATATTGGAACATCCCTGTCAGCCAGTCTTTCTTTGGATGTGGTTTTGATTGCCATTGGATTTTCCATGCTGATTGGAATTGTATTTGGTATTTATCCTGCATATAAGGCAGCCAATAAACGTCCAATCGATGCACTTCGGTATAATTTGTAAAAATTTGTGTCAAAAAAATAAAACTGTGATACAATGAACACATAAGTATGAGCGTATTTTGCAAAAGCAGCAGTGATTGTCTGCTGGCAGGAGTAAGGCTCATACAAAAGGAATCCATATGTGAGGTGATACAAATGGAGAAATCCTATTCTATGGATATGTGCAGTGGTTCCATTCTCCCGAAACTTCTGCGGTTTACGTTTCCATTGATGTGTTCAAGTATATTACAGTTATTATTTAATGCAGCAGATGTAGTGGTGGTAGGACGGTACTGTGGCGAGCATTCCCTTGCTGCAGTCGGTTCTACCGCTTCTTTGATTAATCTCCTTACCAATCTTTTTATTGGGTTATCCATCGGTGCAAATGTACTGGTGGCACGTTATTTTGGTGCAAAGGAAGAGAAGCATCTTCATGACGTGGTGCATACGGCAATTGCCCTGAGCATTTTAAGTGGTCTGATTCTGACCATTTTCGGAGTGGCATTTACAAAACAGATTTTAATCTGGATGCAGACTCCGGATGAGGTGCTTTCTCTTGCAGTGACCTATCTTCGAATCTATTTTCTTGGCATGGTGGCAATGATGTTATTTAATTTCTGCAGTTCCATTTTACGGGCTGTGGGTGACACGAAAAGGCCGCTTTATTTTCTGTTTACTGCGGGTGTTATCAATGTAGGTTTGAATTTATTTTTTGTTATTGTATGTAATCTGAATGTGGCAGGTGTGGGAATTGCCACGGTGATATCTCAGTGTGTATCCGCATTTTTGATTATTCTTTGCCTGATGAAAGAAAAGGAAGCATATCGCCTTATTCCAAAGGATATTCATTTTCATGGAAAATATGTTATGCGGATATTACGCATCGGCCTTCCGGCAGGTTTGCAGGGGACGATATTTTCCCTGTCCAATGTAGTGATACAATCTTCCGTCAATTCCTTTGGTGCAGTTGTAATGGCAGGAAATGCAGCTGCCATGAATATTGAGGGATTTGTGTATGTAGCCATGAATGCATTTCAGCAGACGGTGGTGTCTTTTGTAAGCCAGAATGTGGGAGCAGGAAAATTCAGCAGGATTAATAAAGTTGCACTTGCCGCATTGTTAAGTGTTACGGTAACCGGCTGTGTTTTAGGCTGGACGGCAGTGCTTTTGGGACACCCGCTGCTTAGCATTTATTCCTCAAAGGATGCTGTAATAGCAGCAGGAATTGTGCGGCTTGAGGTAATCTGTGGCACCTATGCCCTTTGTGGAATCATGGATGTTATGGTAGGGGTGTTGAGAGGACTGGGATATTCCGTCATGCCGATGATCGTGTCCCTGATTGGTGCCT
Organism: Lachnospiraceae bacterium; assembly: GCA_051877755.1. Classification (GTDB taxonomy): domain Bacteria; phylum Bacillota; class Clostridia; order Lachnospirales; family Lachnospiraceae; genus CAG-590. Next base: position 5,913 of record JBJEJE010000092.1, read on the forward strand.
GCGGGCTCCGGCTGGTCTGGATTTTCACAATATTTCAGATACCGGAATTCCACACCATGAAAATGCTATATCTGTCCTATCCAATTACGTGGATTATTACCTTTTCTGTACATGTTATCTGCTTTTGTGTGGTGCGTAAAAGATTTCCGAAGGCAGATACCGTAAAAGCATCATAAGGGTATTTTTTATTGGTAAAACCTGAAGAAAAATGCTATACTATTCTTTAATACGACAAATATGATAAAAGGGTTGGATAACAGCCTTGTGAAAGGAAAAGAACATGGAGCAGATACAATCGGAAAATAAAGAAAAAATAGCGATTATAACAGATTCCTGTGCAGACATACCGAAGGAGCTGCAGGAAAAATACCATATATTTGTGCTGCCAATGATGATCAGCTGCCGGGATGGAGAGTATCGGGACGGTATTGATATCCATGCGGAGGATATCTATGAACGACTGAAGACAGAGCTGCCAAAGACCAGCACTCCCACCGGTGAAAGTGGCGAGAAACTGTTCATACAGCTAAAAGAGGAAGGTTATGATAAAGCGGTTGCTTTGATGATTTCAAGTGGGATTTCCAGTACGGTCAATTATGTGCGTTTGGCGGCAAAGGATGCAGAATTTGAGGTCTGTGCCATTGATTCTTTATCCGGCAGTATTGGAAATGGTGCAATAGCATTACAGACGGCTATCTGGCGTGATGAAGGCGTGTGCTATGAAGAACTGTGTAAAAGAGCAGCCAGACTTTGTGATACCACAACAGTATTTTTCTCCATTGATACATTGGAGTATTTGGAAAAGGGCGGAAGAATTGGAAAAGCAACGGCTTTTTTGGGAAGCACCCTGAATATAAAGCCAATTTTATCCTTCGATAAAGAAGGAGAAATATATACACCTGCAAAAGTAAGAGGAAGAAAGCTGGTAGAAAAGAAACTGCTTTCCTTAGTGGAAGAACAGGTAAGTAAACCGGAAAATGCCGGAAAACGCTATAATATCATGGTAGCAGATGGTGGGGTGCCGGAGGAACGGGAAGCATTGGAATGCAAAATGAAAGAATTGTTCCCAGATTATCTGGAGTTGTTCAGGGCTAAAATCGGTGCGGCATTAAGTACATATTTAGGTCCGGGACTTTTGGGAGCTGGTATACAGTTTTTAGATGAATAAACGAAAGGGATGTGGTTACGATGAAGGAGACGACTGACAGTGGATTGCTATTTGAATATTATCCGGATAAGGATAAGATGGTCTTTGTGTACAATTTACCGAATAATAAGAAACGGAGAGAGATTGAGCATTATCAGAAGTATCTGGCAGAATTTCCAATGGTACATAGTGCACATCTTACACAGTTTAAGGAAATACTGGGTAACTGCTGCAGACAGGAGGCAGAGGGAGAACTGGAATATTTGTCTACGGTTTCCGGTGGAGGATATAGATGGCATATCACCCATTATCAAAGTTTTGCTGACAGTTCCGGAAAAATTGTCAGTGTCAAGGGAAGTATCTGTGATATTCATGATAAAAAGATGGAATCCCAGCAGGTACCATGCGGAGTTGACAGAGATAAGCTGACAGATATTTATGATAGAAAGAGTGCCTTTTGGCAGATGGAAGAGTATGTGAAGGAGGCACCTTTTGCCAAATTCTATTTTATTGTGTTGAATCTGGATCAATTAACAGAAATCAATGATCAATATGGACAGGAATATGGGGATAAGGTCATTAAGGGTGTGGCAGCATTGCTGGAACGTACATTTGGAGAAGACAGTATTGTGGGACGTGCAGAAGGCGATGAATTTATCATTCTCACGAAGAATGTTTCCCGTGCTGAGATCAATAGAAAGCTTGGACAGGTTCAGGAAGAAACAAAGTTTTGTGCTGGAATTGTAGAGTGGAAATATGGAGATAAAATCGAGCGGGTATTTGAAAAGGCAAAGAAAGTCATGCAGCAGGCTAAGAAGCGTGGAGGAAATGGTATCTGCTTTTATTGATCATAATGAAGTCAGTTTCACAATCTGGAGCAGGACGGAATATAATATCATGAGTAAAAGTGGAGGTCGGATATGAAGCCGACAATAGTAATTGATGCAGGGCATGGCGGTTACGACAATGGTGCCACATACAATGGAAGACGGGAAAAAGATGATAATTTACGGCTTGCTCTTGCGGTAGGTGCAAGGCTGGAACAGGATGGATACCCTGTAGTTTATACAAGAACAACGGATGTTTATCAAAGACCTATTGATAAGGCAAGAATTGCAAATGAGAGCGGGGCAGATTATTTTGTGTCTTTTCATAGAAATTCCAGTCCCAATCCCAATACCTATAGTGGAGTCCAGACTTTAGTGTACAATGATTCCGGTATTCCGGCTGCGATGGCAAGAAACATAAATGAAGAATTAGAGAAGGTTGGGTTTAACAATCTGGGCGTGTCAGAACGGAAGGACTTAATTGTACTTCGTAGAACGAATATGCCGGCTGTGCTGATTGAAGCAGGATTTATTAATACAGATGCCGACAATCAGACATTTGATCAGAATTTTGATGCTATGGCAAATGCCATTGCAACAGGAATTGAGAGGACAATGGGAGGACAGACGGAAAAACAATATGGTGTACAGGTTGGTCTGTTCCGCAGATATGAGAATGCGGAATATCTGTTAAATCAGCTGATTGATCAGGGATATTATGCCCAGATCCGGGACTGGAATGGGTACTATGCGGTAGTGGCAGGACAGGAAAACAGCCTGGAGGCGGCAAGACAATTAGAGAAAGAACTGCAGCAGAAGGGATATGATACCCTGATTGTGAATTTATAAGGAATAATCCTATAAAGGGAGGAAAAACGATATATCTGGAATACTCTGGTAATATGGATGAGGATTCACGAAAAATTAAGAATTTTTTTATAAAATAGGGATAGCATTCTTTTTTCATTGTGATATACTTAAAAAAGTAAACTAGGTTTACATAATGAAAGATAACTGGATGCATGAAATATGGCATGCATATTAGAAATACAGGAATATGAGTTATTAAAAGGAATGCAGTAAGATGAATTTATCCGGGATTATAAAAAAATGTAAATATATATTTAGGAATACGATTTTACCACTATATAAAAAATTAATATCACAAAAACAGATTGTCTGTGCAGGCTTTGTTATTTTAGTCAGTTTGTTCTGCATTATGCTGGCAGAACTTACACCTCACGGGCGGATGCGGATGTGGTATTATAATCTGACACATCAGGAAATTGTGGATAAGGGAATTCGGTATGAGACAGCAGAAACAGCAGAAACAGCAGAGAGAAAAAAAGGTCAGTTTCTTACTTACTACCGGTTTCAGCAATTTGGTGCCAGCAATCCTGATGATGTGGATTCCAGTGCACCTATGATAGCACTTACCTTTGATGATGGTCCCAATCCATCCAATACACAGCGTATATTGGATGTTTTAAATGAAAATTATTCCCATGCAACATTTTTTGTGGTGGGAACCAATGCAGAGAAGTATCCGGATACACTAAAAGCCATCCTTACTTCCGGAAGTGAGATTGGAAATCATTCTTACAGCCATGCCAATCTGACAAAACTGGATTCAGAGGAAATTGAAAAAGAGATTGAGGATGTAAACCGGGCGGTAAAGAAAGCCACTGGTGAAGAGACAACGGTAATCCGGCCGCCTTATGGTGCCTTTACGGATGAAGTGCTGGCACAATTGCAGGAACCGGTAGTTTTATGGGATCTGGACACAGAGGACTGGGATAGCAGAAATGCCCAGACCATTGTGGATAAGGTGATGTCTGAGGTGAAAGACGGCGATATTGTTTTAATGCATGATATATATGAATCCACCGCCGAGGCGGTGGAGATTCTTGTGCCAAAGCTGAAGGAGCAGGGATTTCAGATTGTGACTGTCAGTGAAATGGCACGATATAAAGGAAAAGCGTTGGAGTTAGGAAAGGCGTATGGAGAAATAGGTGGTTTGTCCCAGCAGTAAAGCCGGGATGCCATACATATATAAGAGTACAACAGGAGGACAGGCTATGTGGGCATATGAAAGTGTTTTTTATCAGATTTATCCGTTAGGGTTTTGTGGAGCACCCTTTGAAAATGACGGGAATCAGGAATCACGTATTTTAAAGGTGATTGACTGGATTCCACACATTGAGCAGTTGGGAGCAAATGCCATATATTTTTCGCCGGTATTTGAATCGGATACCCATGGATACAATACAAGGGATTATACCAGGATTGACTGCAGACTTGGAACAAACGAAGATTTCAAGTCAGTTTGTGACAAATTGCATGAGGCGGGAATCAAGGTCGTGTTAGATGGCGTATTTAACCATGTGGGACGAGGCTTTTGGGCATTTCAGGATGTATTACAGAACAGGGAAAGTTCCAGATACCGTGACTGGTTCCATATCGATTTCGGCGGAAATTCCAATTATAATGACGGTCTTTGGTATGAGGGCTGGGAAGGAAATTATGATCTGGTTAAGCTGAATCTTCGGAATGAAGAGGTGATTCAGCATATATTTTCAGCCGTAAAGGGATGGATTGAAGAATTTGACATTGATGGTCTTCGTCTGGATGTGGCATATTGCTTAGATCACGATTTTTTGAAACGTCTTCGCCAGTATACGGATTCCCTGAAAGAAGAGTTTTTCATTGTAGGAGAGACGCTGCACGGAGATTATAAACAGTGGATGAATGATGAGATGTGTCATTCGGTTACCAATTATGAGTGTTACAAGGGACTGTTTTCAAGTTTTAACAGTATGAATCTGTTTGAAATCTGTCATTCCCTGGCAAGACAGTTTGGACCGGAAGACTGGACTCTATATAAAGGAAAACATTTGTTGTCCTTCGTAGATAACCATGATGTTACAAGAATTGCAAGCAACCTGACAAATGAGAAACATTTGCCATTGATTTATGCCGTTGCATTTGGCATGCCGGGTATTCCGTGTGTATATTATGGCAGTGAGTGGGGTGCAAAGGCACAGAAAAGTGAAGGGGATCCTGCACTTCGTGCCTGCTTTGAAAAGCCGGAATTTAATGAGCTTTCTGAGTTTATTGCAAAACTTGCCAAGGCAAAGAAGAACAGCAAGGCATTAAACTATGGTGCATTCCGTAATGTGGTACTGACCAATCATCAGTGTATCTTTGAACGTGCCTGTGAGGATGAGAGAGTACTGGTGGCAATCAATGCATCTGACCAGCCGTACACTGCCCATTTTGATGCAGGCTGCGGAATGGCAGAGGACCTGATTACCGGACAGCCCCACGACTTTGGAGGTGGAAGCGAACTGCCGCCATATTCGGCAGCGTTTTGGAAGATGGAACATTAAATATACGAAATCCCTGTTTCGTTAATTTAAAGGGACGCTTTGAAGGGGTGATGCCGGACGCAGGTACATTGGCATAACATATTCCACGAAAGACACGTTTGCACTCGACCTCCGACGTAATGGTACTAAATTCTTGTATCAAAGGTTTTCTAAGATATGCAAGCATATCAAGAAAACCTAGAGATACAATCATTAAGTGCCAACGTCTCCGCACGGTCTTTCTTAGGAATCATGTTATGCCAATATACCTGCTGTGTCCTGATAAAGTTACAACCCCTTCAATGCTGTTCCTTGGTAAAGTTAACACAAGGGATTTCTGCCCTGCGGGCGGCTCTGTGGACATCGCACTACAAGTACTTTATTATTGTACCTTGCAGTATTTTCTACTGAATTCATTGATTTCCGGATGGTTATTATGTCCTGAACGAACAATGCCCACTGCCCCGCCGGAGGCATAGAAATCCCTGTCTGCGAAAACGTAGATGAATTTCACACATTACCAGGAAAGTGAATGGGCTGT
>JBJEJE010000093.1:0-11790 GCA_051877755.1 Lachnospiraceae bacterium
TCAAGAGTCATCTGATCACCTGTGTAAGCATGGATTGTTACCATGATACCTGACTGGATTGGTGCATACTTATTAAGAGCATCAGCCATAGGTGCTAAACAGTTAGTTGTACAAGAAGCTGCTGAAATGATTGTATCAGAAGCCTTTAATGTCTCATGGTTTGTATTGTAAACGATTGTTGGAAGATCGTTACCTGCTGGAGCAGAAATAACTACCTTACGAGCACCAGCATTGATATGAGCCTGAGCCTTATCCTTGCTGCAGTAGAAACCTGAACACTCTAATACTACGTCTACATTTAATTCACCCCATGGGCAATTGTTAGCATCTGGGAATGCGTAAATCTTGATTTCCTTACCATCAACTGTGATTGAATCCTCACCAGCTGTTACTGTGTCAGCCTTCTCGTATTTACCCTGTGAAGAGTCATACTTTAACAAGTGAGCTAACATCTTAGGGCTTGTCAAATCGTTGATAGCAACTACCTCGTACCCCTCAGCTCCGAACATCTGTCTGAATGCAAGACGTCCAATACGTCCAAATCCATTGATTGCAACTTTTACTGCCATGAATAAATTCCTCCTAAAGTTTTGAATTATTAAATTTGGTCGCTGATTACATCCAGCGAACCCATGTCCTTATAATACCTTTTTTAAAATAAAATTTCAAGTAGTAAATCTCTTTTTATTACGAATTTTACCAATTCTATATAATATAAATATCATTTTCCCTGCACACAACCGGAAATCTATCTTTTCACAAGGTAAATTTTTGTCAAAGAAAGTCTTTTTATGGACGGTTCTTTTCTCCTATGTTAAAATAATAGCAAATGAACGAAATATTATTTGAAAGAAGGTATATTGTCTATGATAGCCACTGATATGCATGTTCATTCATGCTTTTCGTCCGATTCCACAGAAAAAATGGAATCTATAATAGAGACTGCCATCCAAAAAGGATTTTCGTATGTCTATTTTACAGATCATCATGATATGGATTTTCCTGTTCACCCCTCTGCACCGGATATGGATTTTCAATTAGATTTTGAGGAATACATTCAAAAACTTTTAGAATTAAGAATCCAATACCAAAACAAAATCGAAGTCCGCCTTGGTGTAGAACAGGGAATCTGCCCGGAAACCGCTCCAAAGATTGCCGCGCTTTCCAACCAATATCCTTTTGATTTTGTTATCGGCTCCTCCCATTTGAGTTCTCTTTCCAATGGCGACCCTTTTTATCCGGAATACTATGAAGGAAAATCCAACATTGAAGCATACCGGGAGTATTTCATGTCAGAGGCCGAAAACATGCTGCTCACCGATGGGTTTGATGTATATGGACATCTGGATTACGCTGTCCGCTACTGTCCGGATCCTTCTTTTATATATCAGTTCAAGGACTACCAGGATATTTTCGAAGTCATACTAAAGCGTTTGATTGAACGGGGAAAGGGTATTGAAATCAACACTTCCGGAATCCTGAAAATCGGTTATCCCCATCCGCACATAGAAGCTTTGAAGCTATACAGGGAAATGGGGGGTGAAATCATCACAATTGGAAGCGATGCACATAAAAAAGAAAATATCGGCTATGGATTTGAGCAGGCAGAAGAACTTCTGCAATCCCTTGGTTTTCATTATTACACTGTATTTAAAGAACGAAAACCTGAATTTCTCCCTCTAAAATAATATATTATAATAACAAATCATAGAAAGGAAAAAGCACTATGAAAGAACAATTATACACCATACCGGTAACAGATGCCTTTGAAAGCGACTGTGAATGTCCGCTTTGTAAAATGAAACAGGAACTGGAACGTAATGCCATTGAATACACATTAGGTCCAAGCTATATGGAGGATGATAACCGTGCCATGACAGACGAAATGGGATTCTGCGAAAAGCATATCCAGGATCTGTACCAGGAAAAAAACCGTTTAGGTCTTGCCCTTATTTTAAGTACCCATATGGCAAAGGTGACAAAGGATTTAAAGGCACTTTCCACCGACAACCCAGTTTCAAACAAATCCTTTCTCAAAAAGAAAAGCGGTGTTTCTTCTCTTGGCAGCTATGTAGATAAACTCTCTCATAACTGTTTTATCTGCAGCAGGATGAACCAGACCTTTGACCGCTATGTGGATACCATTTTTCATCTATATAAAAAGGACAGTACTTTTTCCTCAAAAATAACATCATCAAAAGGCTTTTGTACATACCATTATGCTCTGCTTTATGACCGTGCACCAGAGTTTTTATCAAAGGAAACTTTGGAACAGTTCTTATCGGATATCCAAAATGTCTATTTTACTAATATGGAGCGTATGCAGGAAGATATTGAATGGTTTATCAATAAATTTGACTACCGCTACCAGAATGAGCCATGGAAAAATGCAAAAGATGCACTGCCCCGGACGATATTAAAGACTCACAGCAGCACTACTCCGGATATGAATGAAAGATGAGAAAAGGGCGATATTTCTATATCGCCCTTGCATACTCTTCCTGAAGATATTGTCCCTGATGATCTTTCAAAAAGCTTCTATATTCTGATAATTTCCCATTATATATCTGTTTATCTTTTAACCGGATATGAAAATCATAAGGGCGAATCAGACCATTTTCTTTGGAAAACAGCTTAATTCCACTTTTATAAAATATATGAGATACAAACTGTGAACAGAAAAAATGTTTTCCGTCCACTACATTTTTTCCAAACATAACCCCCACCAGACCGGTGTAATTATAACGATAAATCTCCCGGTTCTTAATAAATCTTTCTATTTCCTGCTGTATTAATCTGTACTGTGTCTCTGTTACCGGAACTTCATATACACTACAGTAAACATTTTTGTCCATTCCAAAAATTCCGGTTTCAATATCTTCCTCAACAAAACCACAGTCAAAAGGATTATGTATGTGCTTTCTCGCAAAACTGTACATTTCCTTTAATTCTATATCCAGTGCGATTGATGTATGAGAATAAGGTTCTCCTGTAAACAGGCGAATCAGTCTTGCCGGCAATGTATGCGTACGGCTTAATAATACGTATATATATCTATTTGTTTCTTGCATATTGATAACCCCTAACCTGTTATTTTTCAGTCTTCACCTCTGCCCGAATTCTCTCTTTTAAATCCACTGATTTATCCTTAATTCTTGCAGAAACAGAATTATTTCCAATTATTTTAGAAATTAGTTGCAGAGCTTCTCTGTACTTTTCCAGTTTAAAGGCCAGTTCTGCTGTAAGATATGTAACCGTAATTTCATCCATTCCACTCATTGGAAAATTCTCTGTTGAAAATGCCATAGTATATCCTTCATAAGCATTCTGGATACATTCTAATTCGTCTGCATGAAGCTGCTCACACTCAGAAGGAGAAAGTTTCGGTCCCTCTTTTTCCAATTTTCCACGGATAACCCATGCAAGTTTTAAGCAGGTATATGCTTTTCTGCTGTTTTTCACACCACCCACTACATCACACAGTAACACCATCTTATAGCGCATAATGGCTTCATCATAGTCAAAACAATCCGTGCTTACATCTATACCGGAAAACTTCGACTGTATTTCTGCCCGAAGTTTCTTCCCCTGTAGCGGCATCATGTTATTAAAATATCGCGATAGAGCCGCATAACCACAATGTGGACATACAATAGCATCATACTTTAGTGGATCCATCTCCCGATACAGTGGACGCAAATCTTCATCCTGCCCAATACTGCGAACCTTTCCCGCCCGGACTGCCAGTGTCATAAATTTCTTATCACATACCGGACATTGGTAAGTCTTTGGGAAAAGACAATCCTTTTCGCTTACTACAACATCCTTTTTTTCTTTTGGCTGCTCCTGTCCAACAGCCTTTCCTGTCTCTTTCGGTTCTTTCGAATACACTTTCATATCTGTATTCTTAAATCCCAGACTTTCTAATCCTGAAAATAGACCCATAAAAACTGCCTCCTATTTCGGACGGTATGAACTCTTTAGGGATACAATCCTGTTAAATACCAGATTATCCTCTTTAGAATCCTTCGAATCCGTACAAAAATAACCATGTCTTAAAAACTGGAAACGCTCTCCCGGTTTCACATCTGCAAAAGCTGCCTCCAATTTACAATTCTTCATCTCTACCAGAGAATTGGGATTCAGATTGGAATAATCTTCCTTCAACACCTCGTCCCCTTCCTGAATCAGATTTTCATATAACCTGACGGTTGCATCCACTGCCGTTGCAGCATCTACCCAGTGAATGGTTCCCTTTACTTTTCTTCCCTCAAAACCAGAACCGGATTTTGTTGCCGGATCATAGGTACAATGTACCTCCACAATATTACCTGCATCATCCTTCACAAAATCAGTACAGGTAACAAAATACGCATTCTTAAGACGTACTTCATTGCCTGGGAACAGACGAAAATACTTCTTTGGAGGAACCTCCATAAAATCTTCCCTTTCAATATATAACTCACGTCCAAAGGACACCTTACGGCTTCCCAGTTCTTCGTTTTCCTGGTTATTCTCGATATCCAGCAATTCCGTCTGCCCTTCCGGATAATTGTCAATAACAAGCTTAATTGGATCAATGACCGCCATCATCCGCTTTGCCTTCATCTTCAAGTCTTCCCGGATACAGTACTCTAACATTGCCATATCCGAAACGGAATTGGCTTTTGAAATTCCAGAAAGTTCAATAAACATGCGGATTGCCTCCGGAGTTACACCCTTTCTTCGAAGAGCACTAATAGATACCAGCCGCGGATCATCCCATCCGTCAACTACACCATCTTCTACCAGTTTCTTAATATATCGCTTTCCTGTAATTACATTCTGTAAATATAACTTTGCAAACTCAATCTGTTTTGGCGGATATTCAAATTCCAGTTCCTGAACCACCCAGTCATACAGAGGTCTGTGATCCTCAAATTCCAATGTACAAAGCGAATGGGTGACACCTTCCACTGCATCTTCAATCGGATGTGCAAAATCATACATCGGATAAATACACCATTTGTCTCCTGTATTGTGATGTGTCATTCTGGCAATACGGTAAATAACCGGATCACGCATATTGATATTCGGAGAAGCCATGTCAATCTTGGCACGGAGCACTTTGGATCCATCTGGAAACTCTCCGTTCTTCATACGTTCAAACAAATCCAGATTCTCCTCTATGCTGCGGTTTCTGTATGGGCTTTCCTTTCCCGGCTCTTTTAAGGTTCCTCGATATTCCCGGATTTCCTCTGCTGTGAGGTCACAGACGTACGCCTTCCCTTTTTTAATCAGCTTAACCGCACCCTCATACATTGCATCAAAATAATCAGATGCATAATATACCTTGTCACCAAAATCAGCACCTAGCCATTTTACATCCTCTAAAATAGATTCCACATATTCTGTTTTCTCTTTGGTAGGATTGGTATCATCAAATCGTAAATTAAAGGTTCCATTATACTCTTTTGCAATACCAGAATTTAAGATAATGGATTTTGCATGTCCAATATGCAGATAGCCATTCGGCTCTGGGGGAAATCTTGTTACAATCTTTTTATATTTGCCTTCCTCTAAGTCCTTATCAATAATCTGTTCAATAAAATTCTTAGATACTACTTCGCCTTCCATTCCTGCTACTCCTTCTTGTGTCTTTATCCGTATAAAATATCTTCACAAACATTTCATAATTATTACTACTGTATCACATTTACTGCTTTCCGTCAATTCAGAGACCATTTTCCGATTTATTTTTCGTAACAACATTTGATTATTCTTAGCATTTGTTGTATTATGAGGAAGAATAACATACTGCTAACAAAAAGGAGATTCAAATTTCATATGGAAAAAGAAAAAAATACATCGAATAACAGCGAGGAATTTGATATTGTAGATTTTGACTTAAATGAATATGATGAAGAATTTGAAGAAGAAGAGCGAAAGCTCCAATTGAAAGAAGAAAAGAAAATAGAAGCTGCAAAATCCAGAGCGGAGCGAGCACGTGAAAAACAAAAAGAGAGAACCAATTCTGACAGAGTTTTACCAAACCGTGATATGTTAAAAACGATTTTGATGATTCTGGTAGTAATCGTCATTGCCTGTCTTTTCCTTGGTCTTATCACATTTATTGTAAACAGTGCTGGTGGCAGTTCTAAATCCAAAAAAGATTCTACAGAAACCACTACAGAATGGAACAGTAAATTTTTTCAAAAAGACAGCGATAATAACACATCTGAAGCAACGACGCAGGCAGACAAACAAAAACAGGATTTTGAAGACAACATTGATGAAATTACCAATAAGGTAAATGAAGATTCCAAAACAACGGCTGCTACCACAGAAGCGCCAAAAACTACAGAGGCAACTACAGCCGCAACCACTCAGGCTACCACAGCCGCCACAACAGAAGCAACCACTCAGACCACCACGGAAGCTACTACCGAAGCTACTACTCAGGCTGCTACCGAAACAACAATCGATGCAGCTCCGGCAGAATAAGATATGGAGAGTATAATGATTACGGAATATAGACAATGTACCGATGAAGAACTGATTAAGCTGAACCATCAGGGCAATCAGGAAGCAACTGAATATCTATTAAAAAAATACGCTCCTCTCGTAAAAAAATCTATCCGCACTCTGTATCTAATCGGTGCAGATACAGAAGATTTATCCCAGGAGGGCATGATTGGACTATTCAAGGCAATCCAAAATTACAGACCGGAAAACGATGCATCTTTTTACACCTTTGCAAAACTATGTATTGACCGGCAGATATATAGTGCCATTAAAGCCTCCAACCGGAAAAAACACTCTCCTCTTAACACCTATATTTCTTTTTACAGCAAGGGGAACGAAGATGAGACGGAATTAATCAATAATCTGGAGGCTGGAAGTGATTCCAATCCGGAACACATTGTACTGGATCAGGAAAACACCTCCCATATTGAAGATATACTGGAATCACATTTGAGTAAAATGGAAAAAGAAGTACTTCCTCTCTACCTTGATGGAATGCCTTATTCCGAGATTGCAGCAAAGCTTAACAAGCCTGTTAAATCCATTGATAACACAGTCCAGCGGATTCGTGAAAAGGTAAGGAAATTGTATGTGATGCATGTATAGCAAAGCAAAATAAGCGTCAGTCCTTTATCTTCAAGGACTAACGCTTATTTTTGTTAAAGCTAGCGACGGGAATCGAACCCGTGACCTCCTCACTACCAATGAGGTGCGCTACCGACTGTGCCACGCCAGCTTGTCTTTGCGACTTGTCTATAATATCAAACTATCCTATATTTGTAAAGACTTTTTTAAAATTTTTTATTCTGCCTGTATTCTCTGTCTTACAATCTCATAAGCCAGTACTCCTGCAGCCACAGAAGCATTCAGGGAATCAATATCCCCCTTCATTGGAATGGAAGCAATATAGTCGCATTTTTCCTTTACCAGGCGGCTGACACCACTTCCCTCGTTACCTATGACCAAACCGATGGGACCGGTCAGATTATGGCGGTACATTACTTCGCCGTCCATATCGGCACAAACAAACCAGATCCCCTCATCCTTCAACTCCTCAATAGTTTTTGCAATGTTGGTTACCTTTGCCACCGGAGTATAATTAATTGCACCAGCAGAAGCCTTTACAACAGTTGCGGTAAGTCCTGCTGCTCTCCGTTTGGGAATGATGACGCCATGAGCTCCGCAAAGATTGGCAGTACGGATAATGGCTCCCAGATTATGGGGATCCTCAATCTCATCCAGCACGAAAATAAAAGGTACCTCCCCTTTTTCCTTTGCAGACTGTAAAATATCTGAAACCTCTGCATATTCGTAAGCCGCCGCCTGTGCAATCACGCCCTGGTGCTTACCGGTTTCTGACATCTGGTCAAGACGTTCCTTTGTCACATAATTCACAATGGTGTCCTGCTTTCTTGCCAGAGACTTAATGGTATTCACGGCACCGTCATGACAGCCGTCCAGCACATATAATTTATCAATGGTTTTACCGGAACGAAACGCTTCCGTCACTGCATTTCTTCCCTCTATTGTATATTCTTCATATCCCATATTCTACTCCATTCTTCCTATGATTCCAGAGCCTCTAAGCCCATTTTCACAAGATCCGTCAGTCTGTTAAAATCTTCTTTCAGATAGAGATATCCCAGCAATGCTTCAAATCCGGTAGCTTTCCGGTAGTCTGTCCTGGAAGCATTCTTCGCCTTCGTATAAGAATTGGCATTTCTTCCACGCTTATATATTGCATATTCTTCCTCAGTCAGCTGATCCTTAAGTGCCAGAATCATCTTAGCCTGTGCCGGTGCACAGACAATCCGGCTTACATCCTTGTGATACTTATTCACCTGCTTATTTCCTTTACTGACCTCCATGGTTCGTATCATCACATCAAATACACTATCCCCGATATAAGCCAGTGCCAATGGCGAATAGCTCTCCGGGCTTGCATGTTCTATTCCAAGAATCTCCTTAAAATATTGAAAAGCATTCTTATCTTCTACCATACTATCTGTTCCCTTTTCCAAATGTGCATCCGGGCATATTAAAAGCCTATTATGCTCTTTTCCACTTTACACCTTCCCTGGTATCTTCCAGGATAATACCCTGGGAAGCCAGCATATCACGAATCTCATCTGCCCTTGCAAAATTCTTTGCCTTTCTTGCTGCCTGACGTTCCTCAATCAAAGCTTCAATATCACTGTCCAGGATTTCCTTTTCTACCTTGGTAATGATACCCAATATATCACAAAGTCTGCCAATGGTCTCATAAGCTTCCTGTACCAGTGCCTTTGCATTAGCGGAAGAAATGCTGGAATTTGTCAGTTTTACCAACTCAAAAATAACAGAAATCGCATCTGCGGTATTCAGGTCATCCTCCATTGCCATTTCAAATTTTGTGACATGTTCCGAAATTCTGGCAGAAAGCTCCTTTTCATCTGCTGTCATTTCTCTTTCTTCTGCACTCTCCAATGCATCTTCTAATCTGGATACTGCATTCAAAATACGTTCCAAAGAAGCCTTGGCAGATTCCACTAATGTATCAGAAAAGTTCAAAGGACTTCTGTAGTGGGCACTCAATATAAAGAAACGGATTACCTGTAACGGGTATTTCTTGCCAATGTCACGGATTGTAAAGAAATTCCCCAACGACTTTGACATTTTCTCCCCGTCTATCTTTAAAAATCCATTATGCATCCAGTATCTTGCAAACTCCACATCATTTGCAGCCTCACTCTGGGCAATCTCATTTTCATGGTGTGGGAAAATCAAATCTTCGCCACCGGCATGAATATCAATAATATCTCCAATATATTTTTTAGACATTACAGAACACTCCAAATGCCAGCCCGGTCTTCCCTCTCCCCATGGAGACGGCCAGGAAGGTTCTCCCTCCTTCTTTGGTTTCCAGAGTACAAAATCCAGAAAATCTTCCTTTTCTTCCTCGCCTGCCACCTTAATATCTCTATGTCCTGCCTCTAAATCATCAATATTCTTCTTGGACAGCTTGCCATATCCCGGAAAACTTCTGGTGCGGAAATACACCGTGCCATTTACCTCGTAGGCATGCCCTTTCTCAATCAGCACCTTTATCATATCGATCATATCCGGAATCTCTTCCGTTGCCTTCGGATGCGTGGTCGCTTCCATGACATTCAGATCTTTCATATCCTTCTTTACTTCAGCAATATAACGCTCTGATATCTCAGATGAAGTTACACCTTCCTCAAGGGCACGCTTGATAATCTTATCGTCCACATCTGTAAAGTTGGATACATAATTCACATCATATCCCTTATAAAGTAAATATCTTCTAAGGGTATCAAACACAATCATCGGGCGGGCATTTCCCATATGGATATAGTCATATACCGTTGGACCACAAACATAAATGCCTACTTTATTCTCCCGGATTGGAACAAACTCTTCTTTTTTTCTTGTCATTGTATTATAAATTTTCATGTCTTATATTCCTTCCTGTGTTTTCTGAATTTAATCAGCCAGATTCTTTCATATGCTGAAAACACCTTTATTTAGTATATTTTTTACCCGTTCATTTGTCAACATCCACTTATACAATCTCGGCAAAATATACCGCAATTCCCGATTCTGATACATATTCTGCAAGATCAGCTGTCGTCATATGCACAACCGGCATCTGCGTATCCTCCTCCCGGATGCAGCAGACAGCATTCCCTTTCTTCACGAACCGGTAAATTCCATCGTTACCGGTAAGAATCACATCTTTTACCTGCAGTGCTTTTCCTTCATCCAGAAATTCCAAAAAGCAGCCCGAAAACAGATTGAGAAATGTTTCCACATGCACCACACGAAGCATGAATGGAAAACGACAGACTATACACTCTTTTCCATCAAAATATGCTCCCAGGCAGGAGGACAGCTGTTCTTCTTTTTCCAGCACATACTGTTCGACATACCGCCTTTCTCCATCTACTGCATATGCAAAAAATCCACAAAATTCCTCTTCTTCAAAACAGAATACCACATCTCCCCCCTGACAGTATTTCTCATAGAACAGCCGTTGAAAATACCCCGCATCATGAACCGCATATATCTGATACTGTTCCTTTAATAAATGGTCTGTCTTTGAAAATAATGCATTTCTCTGTCTTTCGGTAAACCGTCCTTCCAACTCTTTATAGGATAAAAAATGAATTTTCTTTTCTGTCTTTTCAAAAACTTTGCAGCAGACATTTTCCTCTTCGCTGCTGATACTTACAAAACCAAAGGGTTCATAGTACCGTACATCCGCAGGCATCAGATATGTAAAAGGCTCCTTTTTTCCATACATATCCCAAAGTGCCTGTTCCAACAACTGCCGCATGATTCCCTTTCTTCTCTGGGAGACATGGGTTCCTACTCCTACAATATAGTGAAGCATATACTCTGTCTTTAACACACTGCACAGGTATGGATTTAGATGAAGCATCCCCTTTTCCTTTATGGCATAAACCACGTTATCGGGATATACCTGCGAAAAATAGAAATCCTCATATGCCTCCGGATCATCAAAGCAGTGGCTCCACAGGTTTCGGAAAAAAGTATTTGCTGCTTCTTTCTCCGTTACATTTTCAATTTTCTCAATGGAATCGATACTGGTATGTTGTTCCAAACTGTACACCCTTTCCATATCACGCCAATCATTTTTCTGCCTTAGGACATCCATTACATCCGGCACAGCTTCCGGCTCCTGCACCCATTTCATCATAACGGTAATTTGCAACCGTTTCCAACAGACAAATTGCCTGGGCACTGATTCCCTCACCTGTTCCTGTAAATCCCAATCCCTCTTCCGTGGTGGCTTTAATATTCACCTGGTTTTCCGAAAGTCCCAGGGCTTCTGCAATGGTAGTCACCATGTCTGGAATAAATGCAGCAAGTTTCGGCCGCTGTGCGATTACTGTGGCATCAATATTGCTGATGATATATAACTTCTCATCCAACAGTTTCTTTACATGGCGTAAAAGCGCAATACTGTCAGCACCCTTATATGCATCATCCGTATCCGGAAAATGTTTTCCGATATCCCCAAGGGCTGCGGCACCTAACAGGGCATCCATAATGGCATGGGTCAGCACATCCGCATCGGAATGTCCCAAAAGCCCTTTTTCATAAGGTACATTCACACCACCTAAAATAAGTTTTCTTCCCTCTACCAGCTTATGCACATCATATCCCATTCCAACCCGCATTTTTCAGTCCTCCATTTTATCCTTATAATCTCTCGGAATCTTTAAGCCAGTAAATATAAGGCTTTCAGATTCCTTTTTT
>JBJEJE010000094.1:0-9402 GCA_051877755.1 Lachnospiraceae bacterium
GTCTGGTGTAAGAGATGTGTTTACTTTAGGGTGATTTGTGGTATATAATATAGAAAATGCGAGAAGGAGGCGTCTATGAACTATTTAAATACAACTATTCCAAAACGATTGTTTCAGGATGCATTGAATGATGAGATTTATGTAGATAAGAGTATGCTTATTGCCGATATATCCCGGAACATGAATACAAAAAGTAAATACATTTGTATCACAAGGCCAAGACGTTTTGGAAAAACAGTAAATGCGAATATGCTGGGTGCCTACTATACAAAAGGGTATGATGCACATATTATGTTTGATGACTTGCAGGTTGCAGAATCCGCATTTTATGAGAAGGATTTAAATCAACATAATGTAATCTATATGGATTTGAGCCGGATACCGGATATGTGCTCTTCCTATCGTGATTATATACTAAGCGTGATGGAGAAATTAAAGCAGGATTTATTAGAGGTATATCCGAAACTGAATGGGAAAAAATACTTTTCGCTAAGTGATATGCTGCTGGATACCGGAGATTCTTTTATATTTATTTTAGACGAGTGGGATTCTATATTTTATAAGGATTTCATGTCAAGAAACGACCAGACTTCCTATTTGGAATTTTTGAAGGGGTTACTGAAGGATCAACCATATGTAGAACTGGCATATATGACAGGAGTGCTGCCAATTGCAAAGTATTCCAGTGGTTCTGAATTATATATGTTTCGTGAGTATAATTTTATGAACGATAATACTTATGATATCTATTTTGGCTTTAACGAAACTGAAGTGAAAGAATTGACAGAGAAACATCAAACTGTTTCTTATGCGGAATTGGCTGAATGGTATGATGGTTATTATCTGAGTGATGGTAGAAGATTGTTTAATCCTCGCTCGGTTCATTTTGCTTTAACAGATGGTAAATGTGCAAATTACTGGACGGAAACAGGACCGATGAATGAGATTGCAAACTGTATTGAACATAACGTGGATGCGGTGAGAGAGGATATCGTTAAAATGGTATCGGGAATACCTGTTTGTGTCAAATTGAACGGTTATAGTGCGGCGGAACAGGAACTCAATAGCCGCGATGAGATATTGTCTGCTATGGTGGTATATGGATTCCTTTCTTATCATGATGAATGTTTGAGAATACCCAATTTTGAATTGATGGAAAAATATCAGGAAGTATTAGCCAGAAAAAGTATGGGTGAAGTAAAAGAAATTGTTGATAGTTCGAAAGAAATATTAGAGGCAACATTGGCATGTGACGAAAAGAAGGTTGCAGCAATGTTAGAGAAGGTTCATGACAGGGAAATACCATTTTTGAAGTACAGTGATGAAAACTCATTATCCTGTGTGATAACGCTATGCTATCTTGCGGCAAGGGATGAATACAGGATAGAGCGGGAAGCAAAGGCAGGAAAAGGATATTGCGATTATATTTTTATTCCACGAAAGAAAGATAAGCCTGCTATTATTTTGGAGCTTAAGGTAAATGCTTCCTGTGAAGAGGCAATGAAACAGATTAAGGATAGAAACTATATCCAGAAAGTAGAACAATATCCGGAGGTATTGCTGGTTGCAATCAATTATGATGAGAAGAAACATCATGAGTGTATGATTGAGAGAATACGTTAAGGAGAATATATTGCTGTATGTATAAGGGACATATCACATAGAGATATGTCCCTTTATAGCTTGTGCAAAAGATTTACAATTTTGTAAGTTTTCTTACTACTTTTTGAAAGCCAAATGAAAGAGTAGTGCCATATGATAGATATACAAACAAGAACAAAAGGAGGCACAACATGAGTACAATTTTACGCACAGAGGATTTATGCAAATTTTATGGAGAAGGGGAAAATGAGGTAAAAGCAATCGACCATACCTATATAGAGATTGAAAAGGGAGAGTTTGCTGCCATTGTGGGCAAATCCGGTTCCGGCAAGAGTACCCTGCTGCATATGTTAGGAGGTCTGGATGTTCCCACCAGCGGGAAAGTCTTTATTGGTGAAAAGGACATTTTTACGCTGAAAGAAGAGGAACTGGCAGTATTTCGCAGAAGAAAGATTGGATTTGTATTTCAGGCATTTAACCTGGTATCATCCTTAAATGTGTGGGAAAACATTGTCCTTCCGATTGGTCTGGATGGAAGAGAGGTTGACCGGGAGTTTGTGCAGGATATCCTGCAGACTCTTCAATTGGAAAAGAAGGTAAATAGCCGTCCCAATACACTTTCTGGAGGACAACAGCAGAGAGTCGCCATTGCAAGGGCGCTGGCTTCCAAGCCGGATATCATTTTGGCGGATGAACCCACCGGCAATCTGGATTCGAAGACGGGAAATGAAGTCATCAGTCTTTTGAAAATGTCAGCAAAAAAATATGGACAGACACTGGTAGTTATTACCCATGATGAAGAGATTGCACAGATGGCAGACCGGATGATTGTCATTGAAGATGGTAAGGTGGTGGCATAGATGAAGAATATGACAACCTTATTAGCGATTTCCAATCTAAAAGCCAATAAAAGCAGAAGCCTTCTAATCGGTATTTCTATCTTTCTTACCACCATGCTGCTTACGGTGATTGCCCTTTGCGGATATGGAACTATTAAGGAGAACGTAGAAAATGCCGGTATCCGTTGTGGAGAGCATTACGGGGGCTTTGTCCGGGTGACACCGGAGATTTGCCAGAAAATGAAAATCCATGGGGAATTCTTTGATGTGGGTATCATGCAGTCTTTTGGTGAAGTATCATTGGAGGATGCAGATGGCGTACTGTCTTATATGGATGAGATGGCAAAGAAGCTTTCACATGCAAAGACAAGCGAGGGAACATTCCCACAGGCAGTAGGTGAGATTGCAGGGCAGAAGGGATTTTTTGAACATGCCGGATATACTAATCCAAAGGTTGGGGATTTCGTTACGCTGGAATACCGGATTGGGGATAGTAAGTTTGTAACCGGTGAATTTGTAATTAGTGGGTTTATAAGTGAAAATGAGGCAAGTGAATTACAGAAGGCATATGGTGCTTATGTTTCAGAAGCCTTTTATGAGGAGGCTGTACCGAAGGAAGACAGAAGCTATACAGTCTGCTTCAAGGTAAAGGGTGCAGAGGAATTAAATGAAGACGAGATGGAGGAGAAAATCTATCGTCTGGCTGAAGAACTTGGAGTGGAGAAACAGCAGGTGGTAATCAATACGGGATATCTTATGTGGCTGCTAGATCCAGGGCTGGAAAATCTTGTGATATGCAGCGGGATTGCTCTTTTGGTAGTATTGTTTGCGGCACTTGTCATTTATAACATTTTCTATGTGGGGATTATCCAGAAGGTGCAGGAATATGGTAAGCTGCGTGCCATTGGAACCACAAAGAAACAGATCAAGAAGATATTGTTTAAAGAAGGTATGATATTGGCAGGAATCGGCGTTGGATTCGGTCTGCTGGCAGGACTTTTCATCAGCATTTTTTTCTTTCGATGGCTGTTACAAAGAATGTATGAGAATCTGTCCATGGAAGGCATGGAAAGCGTAACTGTTGTGAATATACCTCTTATGCTGCTGGTAGCTGCCATTAGCTTCATTACGGTGTATGTGTCTTTGCGGAAACCGATGCGGATTGCGGCAGATATTTCACCCATTGAGGCAATGCGCTATCAGGAAAGCGGTGGAAAGGAAAAGCGAAAGGGATACCAGTCCATTAATGTATTCCGGCTTACTATATCCAATCTGGTGCGAAACCGGAAACGAACCATTACAACGATTCTGACAATGGGACTTTCCTGTGTCCTATTTGTAGTGATTGCCAATGTGGCGGGCAATATGGATGCGGAATATGATGCAAGAAACTATGTGGAAAAGGGAGAGTTTCACATTGAATTGGATGCTTCATTAAATGATATGGCTTATCCGGAAAATAATTTAAATTATGTGCAGCAGCTTGGACTGCTGGGGGAAGAGTGGCAGGAAGCGGCACTTGCCATAGATGGTGTCAACGGGATAGAAACGAGACAGGGAATTCTTGCACTTCGGGAAAAGGTTAATGAGGAAGAGGATGAGCTTTATACCTGGGTAAAGGTGCTTTCCAAAAAGGATTATGAGAAGCTGGATGTAGAACGTGGAAAAATAGATTATGCTTCAGCACTGAAGAATAACGAGATTCTGTTTGGCGCGGATTATTGGATGGATACCTATGGTTATGCTATTGGAGATACAGTAAAGCTTACCTTTTATGATGGTGAAAAAGAAATACCAATGGAATTTACCCTTGCCGGTTCTACAGAGGCAAAAAGTTTGTTTGTTTTAACAGAGGAACAGCTTGCAGCAATGAATCTTGTGGAAGATATGACAACGGATGTGTGGGTAAGCTGTGAGAAGGACAGGATTGCAGATGTGGAAAATGCGTTAAGGCAGATGATAGCAAAAAGTGATTATTATTCACTTACAAGCTATGAGGAGGCTTACAAATTATCCAATACTGCTATTGGTCTTACAAAGGGCGCGTTATATGCCCTGCTTGGAATTATCGGAATAATTGGTTTTATGAATATGGTAAATACCCTGATTACCAGCATGATTACCAGAAGAAGGGAATACGGTGTGTTACAGGCAATTGGCATGACACGAAAACAATTGAATCTCATGCTGCAGTTAGAAGGTATGGTGCTGACAGCTGGAACGCTGATTGTAGCATTGACCTTGGGAAATGCATTCGGTTATCTGGCATTTTTAAAATGCAAGTCAAGTCATGTAATCGGAATCTACACTTATAGCATACCATTTCCTGAGTTAATCGGAATGACGGTGGTGCTGCTTTTATTACAGATGCTTCTTTCCGGATTTATGAGCAGGTATCTGCAAAAAGATCCATTGATTGAGCGGGTGCGGTATCAGGAGTAGAATATAAAAATCGTTTTGTTCCATACTAAAAACATCTAAAAAGTT
The DNA here is from genome assembly GCA_051877755.1 of Lachnospiraceae bacterium. Lineage (GTDB taxonomy): Bacteria > Bacillota > Clostridia > Lachnospirales > Lachnospiraceae > CAG-590. Next base: position 4,929 of record JBJEJE010000094.1, read on the forward strand.
GAAAGGAAATAGATGGTATGGAACAAAACATTTTAAAGGAATTTGAAGCGGATTTGGAAGAATTTCAGAAGATAACGGAGCAGTTTTATAACAGGGAAATCACAGTTCCCCAGTATAAAGCTGCTTCTGGTGGTTATGGAAGCTATGCACAAAGAGGCGGGGAACGCAGTATGCTAAGACTGCGCCTGCCGGGAGGCGAAATTGATAAAGATAAACTTAAATTTATTGTGGATAGCATTGAGAAATATCAGATTGACCTGGTACATCTTACTACATGTCAGACAATCCAACTGCACAATCTGACAAAGGAACAGGTATGTGCGTTGGCAAGGGAAGCTTTTGAGCATGGGATTATTACAAGGGGAGGTGGTGGAGATTATCCAAGAAATGTGATGTGTCCGCCACTCTCTGGTGTGGAGGCAGGGGAATATTTTGATGTACTTCCCTATGCAAAAGAGGTTTCGGAATATCTGCTTTCTATGATTCATGAAATCAAACTTCCAAGAAAACTGAAAGTCGCGTTTTCCAACGGATTAGGAAATGAAACCCATGCAACCTTTCGGGATCTGGGATTTGTGGCAGAGAAAAATCATACATTTCAGGTATATGCTGCAGGGGGACTGGGACACAAACCGAAAATAGGTGTTCTTGTGGCAGAAAATATAGAACCGTATAAGGTACTCTACTGTGTAAAGACGATGATAGACGTATTTACGCAGTATGGTAATTATGAGAACCGTGCGGCTGCCAGAAGCCGTTTTTTGCAGGATACTCTTTCTGTGGAAGGATTTCGTGAGATTTTTCAGGAAACGCTTGCTGATAATCTGAAACAGGGTGGTATGGATATCGTTGTGGAAGAAGCAGAAAAAGAGATAGGATTGGATACAGACAAGGAAACAGCCAGGGAAAAGGAAGCAGCAGAAGGAGGAACAGAAAAGGATGTAGAACAAGTGATTCAGGAAAGTAATTTTATGGAAAATCCAAGAGTCATAAAACAAAAACAGGAGGGATGGTATGCGGTATCTTATCATCCGCCAGGAGGTAAGCCTGAACCATATTTTTTTACAAAACTGTATGAACTCATTTATGATTTTCAAAAAGCAACGATTCGTCTGACCCCGGATCAAGGTCTCTATGTGATCAACCTGACAAAGAAAGAGGCAGAGAAAATATTAGAATTTACCCCGGAGGACATGGGAACGGTATTTGAACGTTCCACGGCATGTATCGGCGCGGATGTATGCCAGGTGGGAATTGGAAAATCCCAGCAGCTTTTAGAAGCCTGTTTAGAGCGTGTGAAAAAGGAAAATTTTAAAAATGATGTTCTTCCTGCAATTCATATTTCCGGCTGTCCGGCTTCCTGCGGAACCCACCAGACGGCAGCTCTTGGGTTCCGCGGTGGAAAGAAACCGACTAAAAATGGTCCGGAATTTGCATTTGCAGTCTATGAAAATGGAAGCGAGAAGCTGGGAGAGGAACAATTTGGAAGGGATCTCGGTATTATGTTAGAAAGAGATATTCCGGAGTTTTTGGTCGAGCTTGGAAGAGCTATCGATAAGGAAAATCTTACATTTCAGGAGTTTCAGAAGAAATATCCAGACCGGATTACAGAGATTGCAAAGCCATATGTGGAGTAGAGGGGAAATTTTTTGGTTGACGAATAATTATATAATAATTATCATTTAATTAATCTGTATCTGTCTGACTGTGTGGAACAGAATAGAGAACTACAGTTGTCATGGAAATAGAATGGATTTTCAAATGATAATCGTACGGAAAGGAGTCTCCCATGCGAAGCAGCAGAGAAACAAAAATATTAAATATTGTCTGTGTCCTGCTGGTATTACTGGCAGGAGCAGTTCGTCTGTGGCTGAAGCCATCCGGGCAGTTTGGTTATAACATCCTTATTCTGCTGTTCTTTACTGCGGCTATTTTGATATGGGTCTGTCAGCTTCGGAGACGTCTGGTACAGTCACATGTAAGACGGAATCTGAAGTGGGCAGCATCCTTGATGATTTTCTGGATGGCACTGCGGACACTTAAGTATGAGTTTTTTCTTCCAAAAGAACATTTTACTTCGCGGTATGCATGGTATCTGTTTTATATACCGTTGGTTTTTATTCCTCTTTTCATGTTTCTTTCCGTGCTGTATATCGGAAAACCTTATAACCATCCAATCAGCCGCTGGTGGAAGCTTTTGTATATTCCGGCAGGTTTCCTTGTGCTTGGAGTCCTGACCAATGACTTGCATCAGAAGGCTTTTGGGTTCCCGGAAGGGATTGCAAACTGGTGTGATTGTGACTATACCTATGGACCGGTATATTATGGGGTTGTGGTGTGGGTGGCTGCACTGTTTGTGGCAATGATGGCAGTTGTCTTTGTCCGGTGTGCAGTGCCTGCTAACCGGAAAAGGATATGGATTCCCGTACTGCCCTTTCTGATTGGAATAGTCTATACTATTTTATACATATTTTATCCGGCAAATCTGTTTATCCAAATGCTGAGACTGCCAGAGATGGGCTGTTTCTTGTTTGCAGCCTTTATGGAAGCCCTGATTATCGCGCATCTGTTTCCTTCCAATGACAGCTATAGTGATTTCTGGAACGCCTCATCCATTGGAGCAGGTATCATGGATGAAGAGGGTGTCATTCATTATCAGTCCCAGCATAGTATTGTGGCAGGGGAGGAGCAGGTACGGGAAGCGGAGCAGCAGGCGGTTCTTCTGGAGGGTGGAAGTGTTGCCTTAAAAAGCCACCGGATACAGGGAGGTTTCTGCTACTGGACGAAAAATATGTCGGAAATTAATCATTTAAACCAGATTCTCGCAGATTTGGGAAATGTGTTAACAGAAGAAAATGCCATACTGGAAGCAGAGAATCGAATGAAGGAGGAACAGACAAAAATCCGCCAGCAAAATGCCCTATATGACAGCATTGCAAGAAAGGTCAGTCCGCAGCTGAATGAAATCAGCAGCTTAATTGATGCACCGGTTACGGATGAAACGGCATTTATTGATACGATGAAATATGCCTGTATATTGAATTGCTATGTGAAACGCTGCTCTAATCTGTTGTTATTGTCCCATCAAAATACCCGGATTGACAGTGGAGAGCTTTTTCTTGCCATATCGGAATCCTTGGAATATGTACGGCTTTTCGGAATAAAAGCCCACGCATCCTGCAAAGGAGAAAGAAAGCTTTTGGGAGAGAAGCTTTTGTTAATCTATGAACTGTTTGAGGCTGTTTTAGAATCGGCAATTCCCGGTACAGATGCATTATTTGTAAATATGGATATCCAGGATAATGTACTGTCGTTTCAAATGGAGATAAACGCACCGGGGAAAATTCTTTCAGAAAATCTGCTGCATGAACAAATAGCTGCATTTAGGGGCAGATTGACCATAGAAACAGAAGCTGGGACGGAATATGTGTCCCTTATGCTGCCAGTGGGAGGTGACAGGATATGATGCCATACTATGAACTTACCATTACAGAGAGGGGAATGTTTGGTGGATGTGCCATCATATTGATGATAGCAGCCATAGCCATTCTTGTTATTGTCTGTACTTCCCATATGGGGCAAAAATATATAGTATCTGCATCATTGCTGGTAATAGCAGAGTGGTTTGTGCTGCAGGGAATGATGGATGTGAATAATCTCTTGCAAAATGAACGACCTTTTACATTTTTTGCTGATGTCATTGGTAATCTGCCATGGGGTGTGGTACTATTGTTCCTGATAATGAGTGCTGCAGCAGAAATCTTGTTTGCTACAGTAATCCGGCAGGGCAGGAGAAACCGGATGACACCGGGGGCAATCAAACAAGGTCTGGATGAGCTGCCGGACGGTGTCTGTTTCTTTGCAGCAGATGGTCAGCCGCTTCTTGTTAATATCCGGATGAACCAGATTTGCGGGGAATTGTTTGATACGGAGATATTAAATGCTGAACATTTCTGGAATCGTTTAAAAAACCGGGAAGTACAGGATGCTGATGCGGTCATCCGGACGGAACCGACGATACTCTGTCGTACCAAGAGTGGAAATGTCTGGGACATCCATCGGAATTTTCTTACTATAGAAGATACGGAAATACATGAGCTCATTGCCTATGATGTGACCAGGCAGTACGGGTTAAATGAAGAGCTGGACAGGAAAAACCGGCAGCTTTCTGAAGTAAATGAGCGACTGCGTCTCTATAGCCAGGAAGTGGAACAGGTCACTACCGAAAATGAGATACTGACCGCTAAGATACAGGTGCATGATAATGTGGGACGTTCCCTGCTTGCATTTCGCTCTTATCTGGAACAGCCCCTTAAGGAGCGTAACAGAGAGAGTCTGCTGCTGTTATGGCGGTATACCATAGGAATACTGAAAAGGGAGGCGGAACCTGTCAAACAGCAGGATGGCATGGATCTGCTGTTAAAAGCGGCACAGGCTGTGGATGTAGAGATTGTACAGACTGGAGAAATGCCGG
>JBJEJE010000094.1:9502-11783 GCA_051877755.1 Lachnospiraceae bacterium
TTAAAAGCGGCACAGGCTGTGGATGTAGAGATTGTACAGACTGGAGAAATGCCGGCAGAAGGGAAAGTAAGGGATATTCTCATAGCGGCACTACGTGAATGCCTGACCAATACAGTGAAGCATGCGAAAGGAAATAAGCTGTATGTTGCAGTTTGTTCAGATATTACACAGATTATGGCAGAGATAACAAACAATGGAGAACCGCCAAAGGGAACTGTACTAGAAGCAGGAGGACTTAAAAATCTCCGCCATACCGTGGAACGGGCAGGTGGAAGGATGACAGTAGAAAGCACCCCCCGCTTTCTGTTAAGGATAGAATTGGGGATTGGCGAAGTCTAGTACATCATAAAATAAGTAACTACCACATTGAAATTGTACAATAGGTTGTACATTTGTATCGAGGAGGAAATGACAATGTTAAAAACAAGAGTCATGATTGTAGATGATCAGTATATATCACGGCAGCTTTTTGAGATGTATGTGAAATCTTCAGAGAAGTATGAACTGGCATATTCGATAGAGTCTGCGGCTTTTGCAGATGTCTTCGTGTTAAAAAAGCCCATTGACCTTGTTCTCATGGACATACTCATGAACGACGGTTCTAACGGTTTAGATGCTGCGGCGAGAATTAAGAAAAACCGCCCTGATATCAAAATCATTGCCGTTACCTCCATGCCGGAGGCGTCCTGGCTTGACAAGGCAAGAAAGATTGGAATCGAGAGCTTTTGGTATAAAGAAGCATCAAAGGAAAACATACTTGATGTGATGGATCGGACCATGGCAGGGGAATCGGTGTATCCTGACAGTGCTCCGAAGGTCAGGATTGGTCTTGCCGGCAGTGAGGAATTTACGGAACGGGAGCTTGAAGTATTGCGGATTATGACCACCGGAGCCTCTAATGTTGCCATAGCAGAGAAACTGAACATCTCGGAGAATACAGTAAAAAACCATATCCGCCACATGATGGAAAAGACCGGCTGTGAAAGCCGGACAGCACTTGCCATTGAGGCAAGGGTAAGCGGTGTGGTGATTAGTACGGAGTGAATACATTCGTTCACAATTCAAATTAACGTGAGAAAATAGTGGAATGGAGAGGTTATATGGCAGATAAAATAGGAACAGACGAATATGGAGAAATTCTCATTTATCAAACAGATGATGGAGATACGAATATAGAAGTAAAGGTAGAAGATGATACGGTATGGCTAACGCAACAGCAGATGGCAGAATTATTTAAATCATCTAGAACAAATGTGATTGAACATATTGGAAATATATATAAAGAGGGTGAATTAGATGAAAATTCAACCTGTCGGAAATTCCGACAGGTTCGGAAAGAGGGAAATAGAAATGTGACAAGAGAACTAACATATTATAATCTTGACATGATTATATCTCTCGGATATCGCATAAAATCAGTAATTGCTACAAAATTTAGACAGTGGGCAACGCAACGATTAAAAGAATATATGATAAAAGGCTTCACAATAGATGACGAGCGCTTGAAAGGAAATGGCGGAGGAAATTATTGGAGAGAATTACTTGATAGAATTAGAGATATCAGGTCATCAGAAAAGGTATTGTATCGCCAGGTGCTTGATTTATATGCAACTAGTGTAGATTATGACCCACATAGCGAAGAATCTATAAGATTTTTCAAAATCGTTCAGAATAAACTTCATTATGCAGCTCATGGACATACTGCGGCAGAGGTTGTATATCAGCGTGCAGATGCAGAAAAGCCATTTATGGGACTTACTTCATTTGCAGGAGAATTGCCAGGATTGAAGGATATTGGTATAGCAAAGAATTATCTTGAAGAGAATGAACTTAAGGTATTAAACAATCTTGTTTCGGGTTATTTTGATTTGGCAGAAATCAATGCAATTGAGCATAAGCCTATGTATATGGAGGATTATGTTAAGCAATTGGATAGTGTGTTATCTTCTGGAAATCGAAAGCTTTTAATGGGTTCTGGTTCTGTAAGCCATAAGCAGGCATTGGAGAAAGCAAAAGCAGAATATAGAAAATATCAAGAGATTACACTGACACCGGTTGAAAAGGCATATCTTGAGAGCATTAAAGAAGTTTCAAAGAATGTAAAGAAGGAGATATAGAATTTTAATTTTGGCAATTTATTATATTTGTCATTTTTATGGAAAGGGATGATGAAATGTCTATTACTGCAACCGAATTAAAATTGAATCTTGGCAAATATCTTAGGATTGCTGAAACAGAGGATATCTATATTACTCGTAACGGAAAAGTTGTTGCAAAATTG
>JBJEJE010000095.1:0-2330 GCA_051877755.1 Lachnospiraceae bacterium
GCCCTAACGCTTCGATTTTTCATGTGTTTGAGGCTCGTTGGAACGGTTAGCATAATGGAGCACCGTTTCTTTCCTGTCCCACACACAAGCCCTCACCACCTATATGTGTGAAATTCCCCACAACCCCACTAAACAGGGATTTATTTGATGTGTTTTTTGTCGAGTACTTTGTTTACTGCGGAAAGTAATGCACATACGGAAGCATCAATGATATCGTTTTTGATGCCACAGCCCCAGGTGGTGTTGCCGTCCGGCATTTCAATTCCGACATAGGCACATGCCTGTGAGTTGGAACCATGCTGTAATGCATGTTCTTCATAAGTGGTCAATTTAAATTCAATGTTGAAGTGCTTCTTCACTGCATTGGCAACTGCATCCAAACGTCCATTTCCGGAACCGTGATACACTTTCTGTGTTCCATCGCGCTTGATAGTAAGCTCGGTGGAGATAACGCCGTTTCCTTCCTGTACAAAGTGGCACTCATCTAATTTGATAGCAGTCTTGATATTTACATATTCCTTGTTGAAAATTCCCAAAATTTCTTCCGGAGTTAATTCCTTATGCATATGATCAGAAACGTTCTTAACAGCATAACCTAAATCTTCACGCATCTTAGCCGGTAAGTTAAATCCATAACTCTGCTCTAAAATATAACCGATTCCACCCTTTCCGGACTGGGAGTTGATACGAATCACATCTCCCTCATATTCCCGTCCGACATCATGTGGGTCTAATGGTAAATATGGAACCGTCCAATCCTTTAAGTTCTTTTCCTCTCTCCATTTCATTCCCTTTGCAATGGCATCCTGGTGGGAACCGGAGAATGCAGCAAAGACTAATTTACCGGTATATGGAGAACGGTCGTAAACCCGCATTCCGGTCACACGTTCGTATAATTCTGTAATCTTTGGAATATCGGAAAAGTCTAATTTCGGATCTACACCATGGGTATACATATTCATTGCCAAGGTGATAATATCCACGTTACCGGTACGCTCACCATTTCCAAACAATGTACCTTCAATACGGTCAGCACCTGCAAGGACACCTAACTCGGCATCTGCAACGCCACAGCCACGGTCATTGTGCGGATGTAAAGATAAAATAACATTTTCTCTCAAGGAAAGGTTCTTGCTCATGTATTCAATCTGGCTTGCATACACATGAGGCAATGACATCTCAACAGTAGCAGGTAAATTGATGATAACTTTGTTATCCGGAGTTGGCTGCCACACGTCAATTACAGCATTACATACCTCTAATGCATAGTCAACTTCAGTTCCGGTAAAGGATTCCGGAGAGTACTCAAACTGGTAGTTTCCACCGTCCTGTCTGGTCAAATCCAATAACATTTTGGCACCTTCAATGGCAATTTGTTTGATTTCCTCTTTGGATTTTTTGAATACCTGTTCTCTCTGTGCAAGGGAAGTAGAGTTGTATAAATGAATTACTGCATGTTTGCATCCCTTGACAGCCTCAAAAGTTTTCTTGATGATGTGAGGTCTTGCCTGGGTAAGAACCTGAATGGTTACATCATCCGGAATTAAGTTCTGGTCAATCAAAGCTCTTAAAAAATCGTATTCGGTTTCAGAAGCAGCAGGGAAACCAACTTCAATCTCTTTAAAACCGACCTGTACTAACATTTTAAAGAAATCAATCTTTTCCTCTAAGCTCATCGGTACGATTAATGCCTGGTTACCATCTCTTAAATCTACAGAACACCATGCCGGTGCTTTGTCAATGTACTCTTTTTTTGTCCAGTCCAAAGACTCTGTTGGTGGCATAAAATAATTTCTCTTATACTTGGTTGCGTCCATCATAATAAAATACCTCTCTTTCTTTACTAGAATATGTTCCAACTTTCGGATATATATCGCAATCAGTTTTTATCTTTCGGAGCAGTCTTTTGCATATAAAAAGCCCTACGTCTCCTATCTAGAGACGTAAGGCTCATAACTTACGCGGTACCACTCTAATTCATACTTCTTCGTATGCACTCATTGCAGATACGGACTTAACTGCTAAGTCTTATATCCTCCCTGAAATAACGGTTGGGTTCCGTCCTCACCTACTTATCCGATACGATATGTTCAGTGGGCTACTCAAAGGCGAGTTCAAATTCCTTCCATAGCTGCTTCACACCAGCCAGCAACTCTCTGAATACTTCCGAAATTCTACTATTCCTTATCACAGTATTTGAATAACAATATAGAATTGTTCTAAGTAAGAACAGAGTAACACATTCAAAGGAAAGTGTCAACCAGATTTTGAAAATATTCAGCGTTGAGGAATAAATTCATTTTTCGGAATCCAATCAACGCTTTTTTCTT
>JBJEJE010000096.1:0-11685 GCA_051877755.1 Lachnospiraceae bacterium
TCATCCTTTAACTTTGCATTACGGAACGCCGTTGCAAAGAATTTAGCAGAACCCTCCGGCTCATCACCAGCTGAAAAACCACCTGGGAACATAATAATCTGCGCCTGTGCAATTGCTTTTGCAAAGGCATCTACGGAATCCAGAATATTCTGTTCTGTCATATTCTTAAATACAATGGTTTCTACCTCAGCACCGGCACGTTCAAATGCTCTTGTGGAATCATATTCACAGTTTGTTCCAGGAAATACCGGAATAAATACCTTTGGTTTTGCCACCTTGTGCTTACATACATAAATATCACTTGTATTATACACATCATTTCGTACAATTTCCTGTTTTACATTGGATGCTGTCGGGAACACCTTTTCAAGCTTTCCAGTCCATGCTGAAACTGCTTCTTCCATGGTGATTTCCACATTGTTGTAGCTAAATCTATCATTATCCGTAGTATGTCCAATAACAGCTGAAGATACCATAAGTGCACCCAAATCGGCATCCTTAACCTCACAGATGATTGCACCATAATCCTTTTCCAACATCTGGGAAGCGTCAATAGAAGAATCGATTACTGCACCTATCCCATTACCAAATCCCATCTTGGATACTGCTTCTATAATACCGCCAAAACCAACTGCATAGGCAGATAAAATCCTGCCAGCCTGCATATCTTCATACAATGCAGAATATGTGGCTTTCATATCTTCATAATCCGGCAGATCATATTCATCCCGCTTAATATCAATCTTAACAATTGCATTTCCTGCACCCTTAAATTCCGGTGTTACCACATCTTTTGTCTTTGCCACATCAATTGCAAAAGAGCAAAGTGTCGGTGGCACATCAATATCATTAAAGGAACCGGACATGGAATCCTTACCACCGATGGAAGCAAGACCAAATCCCATCTGTGCAGAATATGCACCAAGCAATGCTGCCATTGGTTCACCCCAGCGCTTTGAATCTGTTCCAAGACGTTTAAAATATTCCTGGAAAGTAAAATAAATCTTTTTCCAGTCACCACCGGAAGCCGCAATCTTGGCAACAGAATGTACTACAGAATAGACAGCACCATGGTATGGCGACCAGCTGAGCATAAATGGATCCAAACCATAAGACATCATGGTTACCGTATCACATTTTCCTTTATCCAAAGGAAGTTTTGCAATCATTGTCTGGGTCGGTGTCATCTGATATTTACCACCATATGGCATAACTACTGTTCCGGCTCCAATGGAGCTGTCAAACATCTCCACCAGACCCTTCTGTGAGCAGACATTTAAATCGCTTAAGGTATCAAGCCATACCTTCTTTACATCAGATAAATCCACATTCTGATTGAAAGAATCCGTTTCTTTGTCCGGCATGGTAACGGTTACATCGCTTTCCTGGTGTGCACCATTGGTATCAATGAAACTTCTTGCAATATTAACAATTTCTTTTCCTCTCCAGGACATGATAAGACGAGGATTCTCTGTCACCTCTGCCACTACAACTGCCTCTAAGTTTTCTTCTTCGCAGTAGCCTAACATTTTCTCTACATCTGCCTTATCGACTACAACAGCCATTCTTTCCTGGGACTCTGAAATTGCAATCTCTGTTCCATCAAGTCCTGCATATTTCTTTGGCACCTTATCCAGATCAATTATAAGACCATCTGCCAATTCACCGATGGCAACGCTGACACCACCTGCACCGAAATCATTACATTTACGGATAATGCTGGCTACCTCTTCTCTTCTGAATAATCTCTGAATCTTTCTCTCTGTCGGTGGATTACCTTTTTGTACCTCAGAACCACAGGTATCAATAGACTGCGTGGTATGCTTCTTTGAACTTCCGGTAGCACCACCGATACCGTCACGACCGGTTCTTCCACCAATCAAAATAATGACATTGCCAGGGTCAGAAGTTAAACGCTTTACATTTTTCTTCGGAGCGGCTGCCACAACTGCACCAATCTCCATACGTTTTGCAACATAATTTGGATGATATACCTCGTTTACCAGACCGGTGGCAAGACCAATCTGATTACCATATGAACTGTAACCATGTGCTGCGGTGGTAACCAATTTCCGCTGTGGAAGCTTACCTTCCAAAGTCTCAGAAAGAGGCTTCGTTGGGTCTGCAGCACCAGTCACACGCATTGCCTGATATACATAGGAACGACCTGATAACGGATCACGGATACAACCGCCAAGACAGGTTGCCGCACCACCAAAAGGCTCTATCTCTGTCGGATGATTGTGTGTCTCATTCTTAAACTGAATCAGATACATAACCTCTTCCCCATCAATCGTTACCGGCACTTCAATGGAGCAGGCATTGATTTCATCAGACACTTCCATCTCAGCAAGTTTTCCTTCTGCACGCAGTTTCTTCATTGCCATTAATGCAATATCCATCAAACAGACAAATTTATCATCTCTGCCTTTATATAACTCTTCTCTGTCAGCCAGATATTCCTTATAGGTATCTTCTATCGGCTTTTTGTAATATCCATCTTCAAAGGTCACATTAGTAAGTTCTGTCGCAAATGTAGTATGGCGGCAGTGGTCAGACCAGTACGTATCCAATACACGAATTTCTGTCACAGATGGATCCCGGTTCTCCTCTTTCTTAAAATAATTCTGTATATGAAGAAAATCTTTAAAGGTCATGGCAAGACCCAAAGAGTCATACAATTCCTTTAATTTGTCCTCTGCCATATCCTTAAATCCATCAAAAATCTCCACATCTGCCGGCTCGTCAAACTGCTGAATCAGTGTTTCCGGAACCTGTTTATCATCTGTTTCCCTGGAATCCACAGGATTGATACAATATGCTTTCACCTTAGTAAATTCTTCTTCACTTACATCACCTGTAATAATATAAGTTGTTGCCGTGCGAATAACCGGTTCCTCTTTCTCATTTAACAGTTTTACACACTGCTCTGCAGAATCTGCACGCTGGTCAAACTGCCCCGGCAAAGCCTCTACGGAGAACACTTTATCTCCTTCTTCCATAGGAAATGTTGTTTCATAAACATAATCTACCGGCGGCTCAGAAAATACAGTCTTTAATGCCTTTTCATAGGTCTGATCCGATACATTCTCCACATCATAGCGAATCAATACTCTGACCTTCTCAATCTTCAAATCCAGATACTCTGTTAATTCATCAAATAATTCCTTTGCTTTTACAGCATATTCAGGCTTTTTTTCAACGTATACTCTCTTAACCTTACTCATAATGTCCTCCTAAAGTATATCCTCATATTATATTTCTCCCCCTATTTCCGTTATATTGAATAGGAAGATATCACTTTTATTACTATATAATAACTTGAAAGTGAAGTCAAACATTCTTCCACTTTTTCTTCTGAATTCTTCATAAATCCGGATATTTAAAAAAAAGAAAAGGTTCTCTCATGGAAAACCTTTTCTTTTATTCAGCGAATCTATCCAAGCACTTTATCAATAATCTCCCTTAACTGATCCGGTTCAAACGGCTTGGAAACAAATTCATCCGCCCCACTCTGAACAGCCTCTACCATCTTGGTCTTCTGACCTGCTGCAGTTACCATTACCACTTTGGCATCCGGGAACTCTCCCTTTATCTTCTTAAGGGCCTCAATACCGTCTAATACCGGCATTGTAATATCCATTGTAACCATGTCAGGCTTTAGCTCCACATATCGCTCATATCCTTCCTGACCATTCGTGGCTTCCCCAATCACTTCATAACCTTCGCCCTCTAAAATACCCTTGAGTATCTTTCTTGATGTTCTTGAATCATCTACAATTAATATTCTTGCCATATCTTCCTTACCTCGTCATCCTTCTTACTCTAATCCAACTTCCACTTGGATTCTATGCAGATAATTAAATCCACCTCTTTATCCTGAATATAAAATGGTACTTTAAACATATTACCCTCAGAATGAATTGTTGACACTTCATCTTTCATAATTGGTGGAAGCATATCCAGATTCGTATCCTCATAACTTAACTTGGTTGCGTAAAGTCCGTTAATGCAATTTAAAAACTCGCAGGCAGCATCTAATACATCCATATCCACCGTCTCAAATTCTTCTTTTGCATAGCCTTCCGCAATCACCTTGATACCCTGTCCTTCTCCACAGAAACCGGTAAAAATACTATAATCTCCGTCCATTTCCTGTGCAGAAACATAAGAAGCTGTGTATTCATTCAGCTTCTCCACCTCTTCCATCCGGAAATACCGGTCAAGAAACCGCACCATATTACGTGCTGCCAGTGCAATATAATCTTTAACAATCGGTGGAATACGATCATCCTTTATAAATACTGGTACAATCTTATCAATATCGCCACTCTTAATGGCCTCAATATCCAATGCTGAAAATCTTCCTGACTTCTTATAGGCATTCAGTTCCTTCTGGATATTTTCCAAAGACAGGATATTTCTCTCAATCAATGCCTGAATAAACAGAAGATATTCATCTCCCTGCTTCTTTAAAAGTGTTCCCACCTGATCATCGGTGAGATAACCTTTCTCCACAGCAATGTCACCAAACCGCTTATCCTCCACCTGCTGCAGCATATTAACTTCTTCAGCCTGCTTACTGTTCATAAATCCGGCTTCCACCGCAAGTAATCCCATCTTAACTTTCGAATTCTTACACTCTGAAATAATCTCATTATACTGCTCGTTTGTTATGATTCCTTTCCCTTCCAGATATTTACCAAAATATACTCCGAACATATTGGCCCCCTTATGTAAAATTTTATTACGCAGCCATATCTTTTTAATACTGGCCAGACTCCAATTCTTCATCTCATAAAGTCAAATTTATTATAACATACTTTGCCAATAAATTGCAATTTATTTCAATAATATTTGTATAATTTCACAAAAAATTTTGAATTTTGATTGAATAATCTTTTCTTATTATATATAATCATAATATTATCATACTTAATATAATAAATATCACGTAAAAAGATCATGAAAGGATTTACATATATGTCAATTAAAAAATCACTACAAAGTTCCATATTACTTATTGCTGTTATCCCTGTTATACTCATGGCAATATTAGCCTATGTTGCAGCAACTACCAAATATGCAAATATCAATAAAGAGAATACTACACGAATCGCAAAGGATTACAGCAATGGAATGATATCCCAGTTAGAATCACAGATTATTGAAACAGAATCTCTTGCCTCCACAAACGATATCAAAAGTTATCTCTTAGAAAAGGTTAATGCCCCAGATGTACTATTGGACGGCACTTCCAGCAGTTACAATAATATTAAAGAATCTATTACACAGATTTCCAATAATTTTGATCAAAATGTAAATTACTATATTTATGATGTGGATGGCTATCTGGTTATCTCCTCCTGTAAGGATTCGATTTCAGACTGGTCTGAAATTATGACAGAGACCGTGGATTCCTACACAGAGACCACCATTCTTTCTGATTCTAATTTCACAAAAGACACGCTGGACATTATCACTCCTGTCATTGTAAAAAATCAGGTAATCGGCTTAGTACGTACTAATATTTCCAGCGAATATTTTGGAATATTCCTCTCAAAGGAAAAGGGAAGTTTTCTTGTTGACCAGACCGGACAATGTCTTTTTGATTACAAAATATCCTCAACAGATGACCAGGTTTTCCTGAATCAGCTGAATGAGATATTTGCAAATTCCGGAAACAACAATTCTCTCCGTGAGATAAATGATGCCTTTTCCGGAAGTGATAATTATATTTACGGATATGCTTCCATACCGGAATACAATTGGATTTATGTCGTAAAACAGGATACTTCCAGCTATACCAGTATTGTATCCACACTGCCTGTTGTATTTATTATCTTACTGATTATTGTAATTATTTTTTCTATCATAATCAGCAATAATCTTGCCATTAAGTATACACAACCAATTTTAGAACTCAGCAGTAATATGAAAAGTGCTGCAGAAGGACAATTAGAAGTACATTGTTCTGTGGACAGTGAAGATGAATTTGGACAGCTTTCCAATAATTTCAACCAGATGATGGAGATTATTTCTACCAATTATAATGAAATATCGGATGCACGTAAAAAATTAGAAGACAACCAGGAAGAATTAAAAAATAACTACCAGCGCATTGAAAAGCTTGCTTATACGGATGCACTGACCGGACTTCACAATCGTATGGCATTTTTTAAATTCTCCAACAAAATTTTATCTGACAACCAGGGCGGTTTCAAAAAACATGCTGTTATTTTTATCGATTTGGACGGTTTTAAAGCAATAAATGATACCCTGGGACACGACTATGGTGATTTACTTCTACAGGCTGTAGCGAATCAGTTTTCCGCTCTTGTAGACGAGGACGATATTCTTGCAAGAAATGGTGGTGACGAATTTGTAATTCTTAGAAACCATGTAGAATCCACAGAAAATCTGGAGACATTTTTAAATTCACTGGTTTCCATCGCTTCCCATCCATTTATGTTGGATGATGAAACGGTACATGTTACCATCAGTGCCGGTGTTGCCCTTTTCCCTCAAAATGGACTTTCTTTAAGCGAACTGATGAAAAATGCAGATATTGCTATGTATACATCGAAATCCAGTGGAAAAAACAGCTATACTTTCTTTAATTCCACAATGGAAGATGAAGTTAACCGCCGAAATGATTTAATTGATATCTTAAGAGATGCCATAGACAATCACGACATCTATCTGCTTTATCAGCCTCAAGCTGATATCTCCACCGGTGAGATTATTGGTTGTGAAGCCCTTATGCGATTGAATTCTCCTATCGTCGGTTTTGTGTCACCGGATGAATTTATTCCAGTTGCAGAGGAATGTGGTCTGATTGATGAATTGGGAGAATGGGCACTTTTAGAAGCCTGCAACTTTAACCAGCGTTTAATGGATGCCGGTTTCAAACCACTACAGATATCCGTAAATGTGTCTACTGCCCAGCTTCGAGGAGACCGGCTGCTTAAGATAATTGAAGAACTTCCTAATAAAACCGCCATGCCGCTTAAATATCTGGAGCTTGAACTTACGGAGAGCGTTTTAATGAAAAACTTTGATCATAACCTTACACTGATCAATCGTATAAAGGAGCTTGGTATCCACATTGCATTGGATGATTTTGGAACAGGATATTCCTCTTTCAGTTACCTTACCAAAATTCCAATCAACACCTTAAAGATTGATAAATCCTTTATTGCAGGTATCTGTGACAATGAAAATGATACTTATATTGCAGGAACCATTATCAATCTTGCCCACCAGCTTGGCATCACTGTAATTGCAGAAGGTGTGGAAACCATTGAACAGCTGAGAATCCTGCAAGGACAGATGTGTGATATTTTACAGGGATATTTCTTTAGCCGTGCTATATCAGAAAAAGACTTTATTGAATTATTAAAAATCAACTCCTGATTGATAATATATTAAAAAACAATATATACTAGTATAATATTATACATGCTGTTTTAAAAAACAGTATCTGACAAATGGAGGAATACAATCATGAGCAAAAACAAGGAAACCCAATTTACAGAAGATACCATTTCTCTGATCTTAGATGGCAATAAAGAAGTGGAATGTGATATTCTTGCAATCTTTCCAATCAAAGAACAATTCTATGTAGCCCTCATGCCACAAACACCTGTTGATGGCTACGAAGAAGGTGAATACTTCCTTTACCGCTATCAGTCTGATGGGGAAAATGTTGAGCTTTCTGATATTGAATCCGACGCAGAATGGGAAGCTGCCGAGGACAAATTTGAAGAATTGCTGGATGAAGAAGAATTTAATAACCTGTCAGAATAACATTTTTATATCGTTTATTTTATATTCAAAAAGGGTAGGACAATATATATCTGTCCTACCCTTTCATATGGTTTAATCTTATGAAATTATTTCACGGTAACTGTCAATGTTGCCGTTTTACCATTATAACTCTTAACTGTAATCTTTGCTTTTCCCTTTTTCTTTGCTGTTACAAGACCGGTAGAATCTACACTGACAATTTTCTTTGCAGCCTTGGTAAGGGAATAGGTAACCTTCTGGCATGCAACTGAGCTCTTTAATTTGATCTGGTAGGTTTCTCCCTTCTTAATCTTAACAGAAGTCTTGGCAAGTTTAAATGTCTTAGCTGTAGGTGCTTTCTTTACTGTAACAGTCATAGTTGCAGTTTTGCCATTAGCATCTGTTACTGTAACAGTTGTCTTTCCAGTTTTTCCAGCTGATGTGATGATAATTCCTTTCTTATCCTTTGTTAACTTCACAGTAGCAATCTTTTTATTCTTAACACTCACACTTGCAAGAGTAGTTCCTCTCGGTACAGAAACCGTATTAATTGTAACCTGGTCTGTTTTCTTACCATCTTTCTTACCAAGTACAATATTGGAAACCGGGAATGCGGTCTTATATACTGTTTCACTTAATGTAACATTTACTGTCCATTTATATGTAGTACCATCCGCTGCAGTTGCCGTAATGATTGCTTCACCATTTCCTACTGCTGTCAGCTTGCCCTGAGTACCACTAACCTCTACAATAACAACATCCGGATTGCTGGAAGTCCATGTATAAGTCTTTGTAGAATCCACTGGGTTTACATATTTTACTTCTGTACCATCCATGGACACGATTGTATTATAAGTTGGTCTCCACTCCTTGATACTTACACCATCACCAAAATAAATACCTGCTCCCTGCATTACAGCAGTATATGCCGCTGTCGTTCCCTCCGGATAATATACTTCTCTAAGGCTGGAACCTTCTACCATATGATTTCCCATAATCGTTAATGCAGCAGGATTGTAGCTGCTGAATTTAATGGTTTCAAATCCACGCATCCAGGCAAAAGTATAGGCACCATTATTTGTTGTTCCAATCATGGTTACTGTGGATGGAATAATTACACTTAACACTCTTGAACTGCCGGCAAATGCATAATTGCCAAGCTTAATGGTTCCTTCTGGCAGGGACACATGTCCACTTGCAGAAGGTGCTGCAATCAAAGTAGTCTTATCTGCAGAATACAGGAAATCATCAATTGCAATAAAGTATGGATTGCCTGCTTCTACAACAACCTTCATGTAATTAGCACCTACAAAAGCATCCGGCTCAATTGAAGTAATAGTTGATGGAATTGTCAGTTTCTGATACTTGCTGTCTGTTAAGGATCTTCCACCAATACCGGTTACGCTATATGTATTATATGCATCCGCTTCTGTTTTGGAAAGAACCAGTTCCGTAGCACTTCCTTTGTATCCAGTCACACATAAAGTTCCATTTACCAGCTTATAGGTAAAACCACTTAAAGACTGTGGATCAAACTGCTGGGATTTATTGATGCTGATATATCCTAAAGCAGTGATTGCATATGGGAAATTCTGTGCACCATCCGGATAATTAAATACATATGATTCTTTTCCATTCCATGATACAACAGTAGGAACAGCCACATTGGTCAGGAAATCCTTATAGGATGCCTGTTCCACTGTATTTTGGACAACATATGCCATGGTGTTCTTTCCGGTAGAAGGATCATAATATACATCTGTTGGTATCGTCTTACTTCCGCCATACATAATATTATCTGTTAAAACATTAGTTTCTGCTACCTTTAAAAACTCATCATTCCAGCCAACCAGATTGCCATATTTGTTTCTCAGATCATTTTCTTTTCCAGCTAATGCTTTATCTACAATAATGGCCATGCGGTTCCCTTTATTGTCATCTCTCTGGTAGCTTCCTCTAATTTCAGGGAGCTTATTCACATCTGTTGCCTGTATTCTGAGAAGAATCACCCGACCTGAGATGCTGGAATCACTTGTATTATAAAATGCATTCTCTACTACGGTCTGAATAGTATCCGGTATTACATATTCCTTCACTTGTCCCAAGCCAGAAAATGCCGCTGAAGCGATTTGGTTTACTGTATATTCCTTATTATTAACTGTTACTTTACTTGGAATTATACATTTCGTAGTTGTTGTATCTGCACTATTAACCAGTTCTGCTTTAAGCAATACAGCAGTAGAACCCTCTTCATTTTCAAAAAGTTCGAATTTAAAGTTGAATGCTCCTTCCGTAATTGTCACCAGGGTATTTGCCAGCTTTACACTACCCTCAAATGGAACATAGTTACCGGCAGTATAAGAAAAAGCATAAGAATCTGTTGTGACACCATTTGTAAACATATTAGAAGATACTGTATAATTCTCTGGTTGTACATCATCAACGGCTTCCCATTTTATCGTTCCTGAAACACCTTTTTCAGTCACATAGTCCATCATTGGCACTGTAGCAGTACTCAGCTTATTTTCTTCACGAATCATACCAGTAGTATTGGCACCATTCTTTAATGCAAGAATGCTGTAATTCGCAATTGTGGATTCTGTGGCACCTTCAATTGGGATAATAGATTCCGGTAAATCTCCATCACCTACATTACAGATATCCTTAGCAATTGCAATTGAAGTTGAATCACCACATATTAAAATTGCATATACGCCTTCATAAAAATCTTGTCCAAAAGATATGGTAGGTTCTGCAGATAAACCATTCATCTGATAGATTTTTTTAAGAACTACAACATCATCTTCCTCAAATGGATTACCCACAAGTAATGTCACTGTAGTTGGAATAACATATTTCTTTGTTGAACAATCTGCAAATGCCTGATCTGCAATCTGTGTAACATTATATGTATGTTTCACACCATCTATAGTTCCTTCTACACTATCATCTAAAATCATCTCAACTGGCAACGATTCCGTTTCTGATGTTTTAGTAACATCAGTTAATGAAACATTCTCTTCATCTAACACCTTATATGTTAGTGTATAACCCTCTTTCAATACATCGAAGGTTTTATCTGCCGCCTCTGTTGCATTTACTTTCACACTTGTGAATATGCCACTCATCATCATGGCACAAAAACACAGCATGAAAATCACTCGTTTTTTTGTTTTCCTCATCTTATATTCCTCCTTGCGATTTATTCGTTCTGCAAAACCGTCCTTGAAGAAAAACAGTTTTCACAAAGATAATATTATTTTAACATATTTTTCATGCAATTTGCACTATAATTTTGCTTTTGTGCATTTGCACAAAAAAAGAATCCAAACCCGGCGGATTTGAATTCTTTACTGGCAATATTACACAAAACACATTCATTATATTTTATGACATATTCATTGACTTTAACTGCTGAATTAATTGCAGGTCTTCCTGTGTTACACGCATATTGGTATTAATCTTCTTTCCTTCTGGAGATGTAACACTGATTTCAATAATACTGCCCTCTCCGATGCTCTGTGATGCTGCGAAAAAAAACATTGGAACTTTCGGGTGATTCTTCTTAAAAGTATCTAACATTCCTTTTATCTGCATAAGTGCCATTGGGTTCATTGTATCGTCCTCCTTTCCCAAAATAAGGTGACTTTTAGGGTAACTTTTACATTTACAAAAATTAAAAAGCACTGAAACTCAAGTAAATACATAGCTTTCAGTGCTTTTATAACCAGGGGATGAGAGAATCGAACTCCCACCAAAGGTTTTGGAGACCCCTATCATACCATTTGACCAATCCCCTAAACATAAGAAAATTACCTTCTCAGGTAATCTCAAAAGGTATATACCTTCAGAACTTCATACAAAGATGGGAAACATCGAATCAACATGTGTTACGAT
>JBJEJE010000097.1:0-11672 GCA_051877755.1 Lachnospiraceae bacterium
AAACAGGGATTTTTTTATAGTATAACATAGGTGGAGGACAACCGACTGCACTTTTTTAATTTTTTTGTTCTAAATTTTTGTTCTGCCTCATATCTTTATAGTAACAATCATTGGGAGGAATTTTAATGGGCACACAGACAAAAATCGTTGTAGTCAAAGCGAAAGAAATCATTTATACCGGCATCTTTCTTGTCCTTGGAATCTTATTAATCATATTACTCATCAATATGTTTGGAAAAGGAAAAGAAGAAAAAACGGAAACTACCAGCAAATATGTCCCCGGCGTATATTCCTCAACCATTACACTTGGAGAAAATACTTTAAATGTTTCGGTTACAGTAGATGAAGACACTGTAAGCGGGGTAAGCATTGAAAATCTGGATGAAACCGTTACAACCATGTATCCTCTTTTGGAACCTGCCTTAAATGAAATCAACAATCAGATTTCTGTTGTAGACAGCGTAGATGATATAACCTACTCTAAGGAAAACCAATATACTTATATCATATTAAATCAGGCTATTAAAAATGCATTGGAACAAGCTGAAGTTAAAGAATAAAACAATGTTACACTAAACAAAATGGACTGTCTCACTAAGAGTTATTTTCTTAGCAGGCAGTCCTTTCTGCAGAAAAAATATACCAGGTATGCAATAATGCGTATTTATATATTGACATACGTATTATTACGTAATATAATAAATATAAAAGAGTTGATGCGTATGCCCATAACAGCAAAGCAAATGATTAAACTTTTGGAATCTAACGTTTTCAAAGAAGTTAGACAGAATGGTTTCCACAAATTCTTTATTAATAAAGAAACAGGGCGAATGACTACTGTACCTTATCATAATAAAGATTTACCAATTGGGACCGAAAAGAAAATTAAAAAGGATGCCGGACTAGAGTAATCTAATGGCATCCTATGAAATATACTATAGATAACATTTTACAAATTAGCAAAACAACTACAAGAAGGTGGCAAAGAATGAGAAAAGAAGAATTTTATCCAGCAGTTTTTCAACAAGAAGAAACAGGTGAATATTCCGTATTTTTTCCAGATATTCCTGGTTGTAACAGTTGCGGAAAAAATTTACCAGAAGCTTACGAAATGGCATTTGATGCTCTAGGTATTATGCTTACTTACTTTGACGAGGAACACATGACAATTCCCGAACCTTCTGAACCATCTCAAATACAACTTGAGGATAATCAATTTGTTGCAATTATCCGGTTCGATTATATAGAATACAAGAAAAAAGTCAGCAACAAATCTGTCAAAAAAACTTTATCAATTCCAGAATGGCTGAATGAAGCTGCCTTGCAGGCAAACATTAACTTTTCAAATGTTTTACAAGAAGCGCTGAAACAAAAATTAGATATTCATTAAACCTTGTAGAAAAACCTCTACCCTGGTTGTTTCACACAATCTACATAGAGGTTTTTCTTTAATTACATCTTGCATATTTGCAATACCCTTTACACCTGCTTTGGTACAACATTTCCTTTATCCTTATAAATGGAGTGAGGCGGCACAACTCCTCTTACCATACTCACCGGATAAATGTTTGAATCCGTACAGATTACCGACCCCGGATTCAGCACCGAGTTACAACCGATTTCCACATGATCTCCTAGCATGGCACCAAACTTTTTAAGTCCGGTATCAATATCAAAATCATCTCCCTTTACATGCACCAGCGTCTTATCCGCTTTCACATTGGAAGTAATGGAACCTGCGCCCATATGGGAATAAAAACCTAAAACGGAATCACCAACATAATTATAGTGTGGAACCTGCACATGATTAAATAATATTACGTTCTTAAGTTCTGTGGAATTACCCACCACACAGTCATTGCCTACCAATGCATTTCCGCGGATAAATGCTCCCGGACGTACCTCTGTCCGCTCTCCAATGATACATGGACCTGCAATATAATTGTTTGGATAAATCTTTGCAGATTTGGCAATCCAGACATTTTCTTCCCGTTCTTCATAGATATCCTCCGGAAGTGTTTTACCAAGCTCTTTAATAAACTCACCAATCTTTGGAAGTGCCTCCCATGGATAAGTCAAACCTTCCAGCAATGGCTTTGCCAATGTTTCATTCAAGTCATATAATTCTTTGATTGTTACCTGTTCCTGCATATTTTATTTCCTTTCCAAATGAAAAATCTCTTATATATTCATAATACCACAAAAACATCTTCTTGAGACATTATTTAAGTTATATTATACAACCTTTTATCTACCTTTTACTATGTCTTACAATCATTACAATCTCATAGATAATGGTAACCGTTAGAGCCACCATAAATACAATGGCACCCACCAGAATCATTTTACCAGACTGCAGATAGGTCATAATAGTATCAAACACTGTAAACGCTGCTATCTCAAATTCCATCCAGACAAGCATAGAGCTCATATCCCGGTACACAATAATCTCCTGTCCCGGCTTAATTTTGCATGGAGTATTCCATGCATCCGGCGGCAGCAAATGCAAGATCAGACTTGTCACACCATTACACAAAAGCATAATAATGGGAAGAAAGATCAAAACTACTGGCGAACCGTATCCGTCCACATTACCAGCGCCATCAAAATGGGTCGCAATCTCCTCGGGAAGCACCACCATTCCAACAACTGCAATGATAAAGGATGCAAGCAGCATAACATAAGAAATAATCTCAATTGCACAATGTTTCTTTGTAATATAAGGCTTTGCCATATTCTCTCACCTCAACCTTATGATATATCCAGCTTTGGTGGAACATCTATCTCTTCAGACACATATTTTCCATCCTTCTTCCGCTGTCTGACACACTCTGACAACAAATATTCAATCTGACCGTTCACAGAGCGGAAATCATCTTCTGCCCATGCGGCAATGTCGGCATACAATTTCTCTGACAAACGGAGAGGAATCTGCTTCTTTGCTGCCATTAGTAAAGACTTCCTGAATTCACAATTGGCTGTGCATCATGGTTGCCGCACAAAACTACTAACAGATTTGAAACCATAGCTGCTTTTCGTTCTTCATCCAATTGTACTACTTGTTTTTCATTTAACTGCTCTAATGCCATCTCAACCATGCCCACAGCACCATCTACAATCATCTTTCTCGCATCAATAATTGCAGATGCCTGCTGACGCTGTAACATCACAGATGCAATCTCCGGCGCATATGCAAGATAGGTAATTCTTGCTTCGATAATCTCAAGTCCTGCATCATTTACCTTACTCTGAATCTCATCCCGGATTCTGGATGCCACAATCTCTGCTGAACCACGAAGGCTTCCCTCATCTGCCTGACCATCTCCTGTGGTATCCACATTGGACGCCACATCATAAGGATAAATGCGGACAATATTTCGAAGTGCACTATCACATTGTAACGATAAATATTCCTTATAATTGTCCACATTAAATACTGCCTTTGCCGTATCGGTTACCTTCCAGATTACCGCAATTCCAATCTCCACCGGATTACCAAGACAGTCATTAATCTTCTGTCTTCCATTATTCAGTGTCATTGCCTTCAACGAAATCTTCTTGCCTACAGATTCCAGAGAAACAGAAGTTCCCTCTGCTGAAATATTAACCGCTGCACCATTGGTATGGGTATCTCCGCTTTGTGCAAGCTTTGTTGTCGCTGCCGGATTCACAGCAGTACAAAATGGATTTACAAAATAAAATCCTTCTTCACGGATAGTTCCTACATAATTACCGAACAATGTAAGCACCAATGCTTCCTGTGGCTTTAATACCTTAAGTCCCAACAGAAAAATCCAGCCAATGGATACAAATACAATGCAAACAATCATCAATACCAGTGCCGCCACAGATTCACTACTTTCGTATGCAATTGCTCCAAAAATAATTCCCAGAATCGCAAGTATGTAACCAATAATCTCCAGCAACATTACTGCCATTCCATTCTTCTTACCAGTATAAATCTTCTCTTCCATCTCAATGACCTCCTTCACTCATGACAGCTATAATGTCATCCATAAACATTTCTATTTGATATCATTATAATATCATTTTGTGTTGTTTGTGTCAATAAGAACCAATTTCTGAGACATTCATCATTTCAATCTTCACACAACAGACTCTCCGGTTCTGTTTGAATCCGATGCCAGATTACCAATTCTTCTGATGTCAGATCGCCCTCACATACAATCGGCAATCCCCCTTGCTTATGTATTTTCCAAAACAGCGTATCCTGCAATTGACAATTTCCACAGGTACGGGGTCCAAGCATCCTAAACTGTCCCATCTCCGGTGGATAGTCCCAGCCATCCTGAAATGCTTCCTTTGCAGTAAGGTATTCTTTCCTGCCACACACTTCACAATAATGCCAGAATTTGCGTTCTTTCATGCTATCCAAAAGTTCCTGTTTCTTTCTCTGTTCTTCCTCTTCCTTTTGGATTCTGTCCGACTCAATTCTAAGTTCTTCTCTTGCCTCTTCCACAATTTCCGGTCTTGCAGGCTCCATACGAAGCTGTATTTTTCCATCCAAAACTTCATAAATGGCATCAAATCCTTCTGCCACATTGGGAAATTCTATACCTTTTCTCTCTTCTTTACGAAATTCAAAGTTACCATTCAAATCCCGCGTTTGCAAATTTCTTTTCCACTGTTCATCTCCTGGTGACATCACATATACCTCTATCGTTACATCCGGAATCTTTCTAATCTCATCTATATATGCGATACGGCGTTTTGCTCTATAAAACGTCTGCTCCACCACAACATCCCTTCCCTGGGATAATTTCGCCACTATATCCTCCAACAATAGATTATTTGCACGCATAAGACACTTGAACTGTTTATCAACCGGAATGGAATCCCCAAATCCTTCTTCATCATAAACCCGCTGCTGATAATCATATACATTCAAAATATCAACATCTTTTCCCTCGTAATTCTGTTTGATAAAATAGGTTTTTCCTGTGGCATTGGCACCTATTACAAAAGTTAGCTTTGGCATAGTATCGACCTCCAAAAGATTCTTTTTCAAAGAATCATGTTTAGTTTGCCAGTAAAACTCTCATTTCCCTTTCCCCTTAATTACCTCTCTCCTGCTCTCAATAATCCTCTTTTTAACATCCTCTGCCTTTACAAAACCTTCCTCCATAAGCTGCTCACACGCTTTCTCCAACGAAGCCAAAAATGTATCCGCCAACCGGTCAAAATGTTTCATGGCAACATTTTCACCTAAGCCTATATTCCCTGCCTCCTGCCTGAATGATTCTCTTGTAATCTTTCCAATATCGTATTCCTGTCCGATGCTAAATGCCATATCTCTTGTACTGCTTTTGTATATGGCTGTGCTAACAATATCATATGCCGGAGCAAGCCGTATGGATTGTAAATCCTCGCCGTATAGAAGAGATACATTCTTAATATGATTATCCGTATTTCCTATCAGATAATTAAATATACAAATATTCCAAAGCTTTAATTGGTCTGCCATCGGCTCAGAGGAGTACTGTCTTAAAATATCAAACATTTTCTTCAGATATCCTGCATTGTCATGCTCGTATTTATGAATAGAAGCAATTCCCATTGCCTGGGAGAAATCTTCCTGATGCAGCCGATAAGGCACAGCAAATCCATTTATCTTCTTTGCATCTTCTTTCTGAATCCGGTCATATCTTCTGGTTGCAAACAAAACATCCTCATCCTGCCCCGCCCCAACATTAACAACAAAGCTATCCGGTATTTCAATTCCCATATTCTTAGCGGTCATCAGGCATAACTGCTCATTTGTTACGATTCCATCCAGCCGTACATGACTTTGTTTAACAATATGTGTACTTGGTGCAGAGCCAATTGGCAGATACCAGTCTTTTGAAGCCTCATCATAATATAACCCTGCCTTGCCGGATGCCCCAGTCAAAGACAGATGTGCTTTCGTAACCAATTCTGCCGCTTCTGCAGCACCCTCTTTTGCTAATTGTTTTACTTCGTCTACCGTTAACTTCTTATAGGATTCCTCTATCGCCTCTTTTTCCTCATTCACAATCCGAATTGCACCCATGCATTCTTTTCCCAAACCGGATAACAATGTCAGATAATCATTTTCATCTGCATGCATCCAACCTGCCACACATCTTCTTGTAAATCCCTCCGGCAGCAAGCCTTCAAAAAAATTCCTGGTGTCTTTAGGAGAGAACGCTTCATCTGAAAATGGTAAATGAATGGAAATGGGCTTATGCTTAGAGTCCATATAGTATTCCTTCGCATAAGAAAAACAGGAATCCTCTACGCCTTCCCCGCAGATATCCCCTACATAGGTTTGTACGCCTTCTATTTCAATCCATACATTCAGTCGTTTCATCAGCTTATCCCCTCTTTTCCACCAATAAATCCATTCCAAGTAAATTGATGAGGTCAATTGCTTTCCCAATCTCAGCAGTTGCCTTACCTCTCTCCAAATCCGAAATAAAACTCACGCTGAATCCCGTAAATTCTGCCAAATATGCCTGTGTATAATGTAATTCTTTTCTTCTTAAGCGAATTGCTTCTCCTAACGATTTTGAATCTGTAATCTTCATAAAACCATTCCTTTTTCTTATTAGCCGTACGGCTTAATTCGTATTTATTTTTACATAAAAAGTCCGTACGGCTTAATTTCATAATAATAATTATATATTATGCCGTACGGCTAAGTCAATTCATTTTTTCTCTGTTTTCTTTCCCCCGCTCTTCTTTGCCGGCTGTTTGTAAAACTGCGCCGCATAGTCAAAATAGGTTCTTAACTGGTACTGGTTATTTAATCCCTTTACCGCATCAGTACGTTTCTGTATAAAATCCTCCAGTTTTTTCATATATTCTTCTTCCGAAATGGAACCCTCTGCCACATAGGAAAGCCCTTTTTCCCAGCTTGCAGTAAGCTCCGGATTCAGTAAGGATTTGATGGAAGATGCCACCACATCATGTATCATTTCCCCCATGAGGGTTGGGGTGATAATCTGCGTCTTCTTACTCAAATCCAGATATTTATTGTTTACCAGCTTCTTGATAATCTCCGCACGGGTTGCAGAGGTTCCAATCCCGCTGCCCTTAATCTGGGCACGAAGCTCCTCGTCCTCTATAAGCTGTCCTGCATTTTCCATAGCAAGAATCAGGGTTCCGGAACTGTAACGCTTTGGCGGAGAAGTTTCCCCTTCCTTAATATCAAATCCATTGACAGAAAGCTTCATTCCCTTCTTAAGCTGCATGGCAGCCTCCACCATTTCCTTGGAGTACTTTTCTTCCTCATCCTTCTGCTTGCCAAAGGAGTAAACAGTAATTGGAAGATATCCCGGATCTGCCAGTACCTTGAAATTTGCAAACAATTTTTCTCCGTTCCTGTCCAAAGTAAGTGCCAGCTTCTGATAAACCGCCGGTGGATAGAAAATACTTAGGAAACGTCTCACAATGACCTCATAGACCTTCTTTGCCGTATCATGCAGACTACCAAATGCATTTAAGCCCTGTCCCGTTGGAATAATAGCATAATGGTCTGTAATCTGCTTGTCATTGACATAACGTGTCTTTGCAATTCCTTTATAGCTTCCACTTTGCAAAATCTGCTCTGCAAATCCTTTCATGGAAGGTATATTCTTAAGACCCGAAATGTTCTTATAAATCTCCTTGCTGACCGCCGTGGATAACACTCTGGCATCCGTTCTCGGATAGGTCACCATTTTCTTTTCATACAGTTCCTGCACAATCTGCAATGTCTGGTCAGGACTGATTTTGAACAGTCTGGAGCAGTCATTTTGCAGCTCTGCCAGGTTATATAAAAGAGGAGCATTTTTATTCTCTTTTTTCTTCTCCACTTTTTCCACTAACGCCAGTGGCAATCCAGCTTCCGAAACACCATTTCCGATTGACTTTAAATTTATGTTCTGCAAATTTGAACCATTTTCCTGCTCACCTGCCAAATCCTCATAGCTGCCGGACAACTCTTCAATTAAATGCTTTGCATCCTTCTCTTCCTTAAATCCGTTCTCCTTATATAGCAATGGGGAATTGAAATACCTCGTCCCCTCCACTGCTTTCCATTCTGCCTCAAAGGTTCCGTCTGCCAATGCCACATTACCAATTACCCGGTAAAATGGTGTCTTTACAAACTGGCGGATTTCCCGCTCTCTTCTCACAATCATGCCAAGGACACAGGTCATGACACGTCCAACGGAAATAACGCATTTATCCTTTCCCAGATAATTCTTTACCGTGTAACTGTATTTCAATGTAAGAATTCTGGAAAAATTAATTCCCATAAGATAATCTTCTTTGGCACGCAGATATGCAGAGGCAGACAGGTTATCATATTCATGGATATTCTTTGCCTCTTTGATGCCTCTTAAAATCTCCTCCTCCGTCTGGGAATCAATCCACACCCGACGCTTTTCCTTTGTATCCGGCACTTCTGCCATCTGGTCCACAAGCCGGTAAATGTACTCTCCTTCCCGTCCGGAATCGGTGCAGACATAGATACAGCCCACATCCTCCCGGTTCAAAAGTCCCTTTACAATATTAAACTGTTTGGATACCCCGTCTATCACCTCATATTTAAAGGTTTCCGGTAAAAAGGGTAATGTTTCCAGACTCCATTTTTTCAGTGCAGGGTCATATTCCTCCGGATAACTCATGGTCACTAAATGACCGACACACCATGTCACAATGGAATCATTTGATTCAATGTAGCCATCCTTACTGCCTCCGCTAATTTTCAACGCCTTGGCAAATTCCCTTGCTACACTTGGTTTTTCTGCTATGTATAAATTCTTCAAATAATCTACCTTTCTTTCTACAATCTCACATATGCACATTGTCTTATTTTAACTTGAAACCGATATTTTGTAAACACCTGTGTCCGTTGCATTTCTTCCCTTTATATGCTATGATGATAGCCGTAAATACAGTTAATAAAGGTTTTCGGCCGGCAGTATATCCGCCGAAACCATTTTTGCATATATTATATTCTGCTTATTATAGAAAGGACTTGATATTATGGCATACGAAGATTATATAAAAGCACAGAAAATGGGACTAAAAGCATATAAATCATCCACTGTCCGGGGACAGTATCCCTATCTTCCGGTATTGGACGATATTTTATCCCATGCAGATATTGAATGTGAAGTCAATCTGGGTATCATTAACATCCCATTAAATCAAGTGGTAGGTACAAGCACCTTTGGAAGAACCCAAGCATTTGCTTCTAATTTTATGCCGCTTCTCGACTACGGAAGTGAATTTTCCGCTAAATGGTCTTATCTTGTGGATGCACAGATTGAAGAGGGAATCCATGATGCGATTAAAGTATACGAATACATGAATAAATATTACGTAGTGGAAGGAAATAAGCGGGTCAGCGTATTAAAGTATTTTAATTCCCCTACCATTGCTGCTGAGGTGATCAGAAAGGTTCCTAAGCGGAGCGATGATTTGGAAAACCGCATTTACTACGAATTTATGGATTTCTACAAGCTGACAAAGATTAATTATATTCAATTTACAAAACTTGGAAGCTATCCAAAACTTTTAAAGACAGTGGGAAAAAATGATACCGATGTATGGAATGATGACGAATGTATGGATTTTTCTTCTTTCCACACTGCATTTTATAAAGCCTTCAAGGAAAAGGGTGGAAACCGGTTAGACAATATCACCTGTGGGGATGCACTGTTATTCTACCTTTCCCTTTACCCATATGAGGAAGCAAAGAATATGTTAAGCTCCGAAATCAAGGAAAATCTTGATAAGATCTGGTCCGAAATCCTGTTACTGGGAGAAGACGACAGCGTTGAGCTATTGATGAACCCGACCGAAGAAACAAAAATTGTGGATTCTGTTTTAAGCAAAATCAAATCCACCAAAAAGAAAAAAGTTGCCTTTGTCTACGACAAAGAGCCATCTGCCTCTGACTGGATTTACGGACATGAGCTTGGACGTCTGCATTTGGAGGAAACCCTGGGAGAAATCATTGAAACACATACTTATATCACCAACGGTGTGACAGATAATGCAGAAAATATATTGGAAGAAATCTGCAATGATGGCTGTGAGATCATCTTTACCGTAACTCCTCAGCTGATTAAAGCCTGCTTAAAAGTGGCTGCCGCCCATCCGGAAGTCAAGATTTTAAATTGTGCTTTAAATTCTTCCCACAACACGGTCCGCACCTACTACACACGAATGTATGAAGCCAAATTCTTAACCGGAATGATAGCTGGAGCCATGTGTATAAATGACAAGATTGGTTATGTCGCTGACTATCCGATATATGGCGTTGCCGCCAATATCAATGCCTTTGCCCTTGGTGCTAAAATGGTCAATCCAAGAGCTGCCATTTATCTTGCCTGGTCCACTATGAAAGATTTCAATGTGGAAGAATTTTTCAAAGAACGGGGAATCACCTACATTTCTTCTCAGGATATGATTACTCCGCAAAGCGGCAACCGGCAGTTTGGTCTTTATGCAGAAAAAAATGATGCCAAGAAAAATCTTGCCATGTCCATATATCACTGGGGTGCCTTTTATGAGGAGCTGATCAACAGCATCATGCGGGGTTCCTGGAAAGTGGAGGATTCTGGAGAAAGCAAAGCAATCAACTACTGGTGGGGGCTGTCTGCCGGTGTAATTGATGTCATATGCTCTAATAATCTTCCTGTGGGAACCACGAAGCTTGTGAACCTGATGAAACATGCCATTTCCACCGGAATCTTTCATCCATTTGCCGGCCCTGTGACAGATCAGAATGGAATCCTTCGCTGTGAGGAATCTGATGTGATAGCACCGGAGGATATTATGACAATGGATTGGTTAGTGGATAATGTAATTGGAACAATTCCTCTGATTGACGAACTGGAAGAATCTGCAAAACCAGTCGTCCAATTACGGGGGTTAGATACAACAACACCGGATAAAGGGGGAACGTCTTTGTTATGAAAATACTTGTACTTGCTGATGAAGAATCCAAGTACCTGTGGGACTATTTTGAAAAAAGTAAGTTAGAGGGTATTGATTTGATTATTTCTTGTGGGGATTTGAAACCTCAATATCTGTCATTTTTGGCAACCTTTGCCAAAGTGCCAATTCTTTATGTACACGGCAATCATGATGCCATATATGATGAAATACCGCCGGATGGCTGTGTCTGTATTGAGGACGATATTTACGTTTATAATGGTATCCGCATTCTTGGTCTGGGGGGATCAAAATGCTACAACTTTGGTGCATACCAGTATAGCGAAAAAGAAATGAAATCACGGATTTTTAGACTTCGTCGAAAATTAAGAAAACATCATGGATTTGATATTCTGGTAACCCATGCACCAGCCTACCAGTTCAATGATGGAGAAGACATACCCCACTCTGGTTTTCAGGCATTTCGGGAACTGTTGGATAAATACACACCAAAGTATTTTATCCACGGACATGTTCATCTGAATTACAGCTGGAAACAGCAGCGGGAATGTGCCTACAACGAACACACCACCGTTATCAACGCATACGAACGTTACATATTCGAATACGACAAATAAATCCCTGTTTAGTGGGGTTGTGGGGAATTTCACACATTTAGGTGGTGAAGGCTTGTGTGTGGGATAGGAAAGAAACGGTGCTCCGTTATGCTAACCGTTCCAACGAGCCTCAAACCATGA
>JBJEJE010000098.1:0-11487 GCA_051877755.1 Lachnospiraceae bacterium
TGCCCTTTTATCTTTTAAGTTCCTGTTTAGAAAATTATGTTAATGATGATATTTTTTAATTTGATACATATAAAAGCACTCGTACTTCAAAAAATTCTCCTTTATTTATCTCCATTATGCCATTATATTTATCCACTATTTCTTGCACATTTTTCAAGCCTATACCGGAATGATGGGCATGTCTTCTGTCTAATGATATCTGCTTCTCTCTACTTTCTTTTTGCCGGATATAACTATTTCTAAGTTGTATCCTTAAAATTCCTTGTTCCATGATAATAATCCCTTTTAATATTTTCTCTTTTGTTTCGGAAGCCGCTTCAATTGCATTATCAAATAGATTCCCTATCACAACGTTTATGTCAAACGTATCCATTATATCACTTGGCATATCCACTTTGATATCCACATCGTACAGTTGCTCTTTTCCTTTTTTTATTAAATAATTTAACAAACTATCCATTTCAATATTCCCAGTTTTTACAATCTCATCAGGGTTGTTCATATATAACACCATATTATCAATATACGTTTGTATTTCACTGTATTTCCCATTGACAGCCATTATCTTAAGTTCATTCAGATGATTTTTCATATCATGGCGGATAGCTAACACTCGTTCTTCATTTTGGTATATGATATTTATCTGATTGTTATACATATCTATTTTTTCATTTAAAAGCTCATTCTCATGTATTTTTCTGACAGATAACAATAATACATTATACAAATATATTACTAAGAAATTTATTAACAACAACCCCAGACTGACAACTACGATTGGAATTCCAATCACCTGTCCGCTATACAGCATATACACTAATATACCAACACTGACTAGTGGAACCAGCACCAGTGGAATCTGCTGCCCCTCGTCATGCTCTTTCATAATTTTTTCTACAATCAGTTCACACATTAAATAAAGGAAATCGCAAAGAACAAATAGTATTTGATCACTGGTGTTTGTGCCATCTATGTATTCCCGAAACGGCACTGTAGCTACAATATCGCATACCATATTCAAGATATAAATCAGGGAAGCTATCTCTATCGTTTTTTTCACAGACTTTGTATAGAATGATACAATAATCGCAATGCCGGCGAAAGAATTTATAATGTTCACCCATGCCAAATGAAATCCCAAATAAAGTGCTGTATTTATCACATAATACACACCGTATAATGGAATCAATATTCTGAAGGGTTTTTTCTCTACAAAAAACACATTAATGAATCTATATACAATAAACATCCGAAATAAATTTGCAATAACACAAATAACAATCTCCATTTACATATCTCCATCTTTTAATAATCTCTGCCTCACTAATTTTCTATATGTTTTACTTATTGATAATGTTTCACCATTTTTCAACTCTACAGAATCATAAGAATATTTAATTATATATTTACTGTTCACTATGTAAGATTGATGAATCATATAAAATGAATTTGGCAGCCTGTTGTATATCTCTTTCAACTGACCATAAAATTCTTTTATATCATCGTTCGTTACAATCCGTACCAATCGCCCTACACTATTAAAATAATGGATATCATCTATTGGAATCCTGCATATATTACGTCCGACTGTATATTCAAATTTATCTTCTTTTTTCCCCAATAGCTTACAAGCAAGCATAAATGCTTCTTCAATCTGGCTTTCTTTAAGAGGCTTAATCAGAAAATCGAGGGGCTGTGTTTTAATCAGATTAAATGCATAGGATTCCTTACCCGATATATATATTATCTGCATATTGTAATCATCCATCTGTCTTCGTATATAATCTGCAACCTCTATACCGGACATGGAAAGTAGTTCTATGTCCAGAAATAATATATCGACATAACCATTCTGATGAAAGTCATTTAAAAGGCTTTCGCCACTTTCCCACACTTCAGTTTCTATAATTATGTTTTCTTCCTTTGCCTTGTCAATTATACATTGTTCTATATAAGAACAGATGATTGAACTGTCATCACAAATTCCTACACGGTACACTCTCAACGCCCCTTTAATCAGCTATACCTTTTTTCGTTTTCTGTATATGGATATGCATTTTATGACAGAAACAGCAAACAAAATGGCTGTAATGGCAATCAGCATTCTGTATCCCTGCAGCTTATTATATATTCTGTAATAAAATGTTTCAACCACATCCTTATTGTGGTACACCCGCCTTTCTGATATGGCATGCAATTCTTCTTCCCATTCCGACCATATATCAAAATCCGACCATTTCGCCGGAAATTCCAGCCCTGGAAGGATATTCAGATAATCCGAAGCATAATAATAACTGCTTCCTTCTGTATTGTGGCGGATGCTGAATTCTTCTGCGTACTGTCCCCTGTACATTTCTTCTGACACATCCAGGACAACTCCGCTTATGCTCCTGCTTTCCATAAGTGCCCAGTCCCCGCCGCCTGTATGTCCACGCTGCACGATCATCATTACTTCCTCCGATTCAAAGACAGTCCTTACCGGATAATTTTTCCCCTTTACCGTGACCAAAAGCCCAGTGATATTCCTGTCTCCAAACAGCCTGTCCGCAAGCGTGCTGCTTAACATGCACCCCTCCGTATCCTGCTGGGTAAACCCTGCTCCTGCCCCGAATATGTCCTCCGGCGAAAAATCCACCGTTACCAGTGTGGTATCTACTTTTTTGTGTATGCTTCCGGCTTCTGCAGTCTGGTTCTCCTCTGTTAGATAGGTTCCCTTTACATAGTCCTCCTTCTTTAAGTCATGGTAT
Organism: Lachnospiraceae bacterium; assembly: GCA_051877755.1. Classification (GTDB taxonomy): domain Bacteria; phylum Bacillota; class Clostridia; order Lachnospirales; family Lachnospiraceae; genus CAG-590. The sequence continues at coordinate 2,748 of JBJEJE010000098.1, forward strand.
CCGTCCTTCTCCACGCATACAAACGCATAATCCCTATCCGTTTTGTACCTGCCATGCAAATCCACATAATAAACAGCAAAAACCAGCATACATGTGAAAGATGCCATACAGACAGCAATTGCTGCTCTGCTTTTTTTCATGTAAACCACCTACTTTTCCCGAACCGTATCGCCTGCTTCAATCTGTTTGTCTGCACTTATGATGACCCTGTCATCTGCGGAAAGTGCATCGCTTGCCACCCCCGCATATTCCGTGTCCGTATCCCCGACTTTCACCTGTACCCTGGATGCCACAAGTTCCGTTCCAAGAAATGTTTCCTTCTCCCGTGCCACCAGGACATAGGCGTCTGCTGCATCGGAACGGAGGGCAGAAAGCGGGACAATAAAATCGTATTTCCCGGAGGTATGCAGGATATCCACTAGAACGGAATCGCCAATACGGAATGTTTCCCCAGGCACCTGCACCTCTGCAATATAGTGCTGCGGATTCCCGGTCTCCTCATACACGGCGGTAACTTCTGCGGATACCGATGTCTCACTGGTCTGGATGGTGGCTTTGTCCCCGGCTGCAGTATGCTCCTTCTGCTCCTCTGTGATGCTGACCCTTAACGTATATGTATCCGCCTCCTGGGTAAGTATGAGTGCCGCCTCCGCCGTTGATATGCTCCCGGCCTTCTGCCGCACCTCTGATACCATTCCTCCAAAAGGAGCGTATACGATTCCCTCCTGTTCCACCAGCATTTCCAGTGTGGCAAGCTCCTCATCTGCCGCCGCTATCCGCAGTTCATCTGCCTGACGCTCATCCTCCGAAGCATACCAGCCGGACAGTTTCATCCCCTTACGTTCTATCTTCTTATCCAGATATGTTTCCATAAGTCTTCCAGTATTTACCCGTAGCAGCTTATCGCCTTTTTCCACGGTTCCGCCTTCTGACACATAAACCTCCTCTACCATGATTCCTGGACAGACATAGACCGGCACCTTCCTGTCCCCGGAAACCATGGCATCCGCCAAGATATTGTGGTCTATGGTGCCAGAGGATACCGATTCCGTCTCCACCACAGGTGTCAACACGCTGCTCGTAAACCGTGATATCACTGTGCCGCAGAAAGCCACTCCAAAGAAAACCAGCACCGCCTTTGCCGCAGGCAGTATGCTGTTCTTTCTTACCCCGTCCATACAGGCTTCCCCTGCCATCCTCCGGCCTATATGCTGTCTGTACTCTCTTTTTCTTTCCGGTTTTTTTATGCCTGTGGATTCTGTCTTTTCCTGTTCTTTCCTGCCTGTAGGTTCTCTTTTTCCTGCCTCTCTCATTTCTCCGGGTTCCCTCTTCCCGGTTTTCTTCTTGTCTGCAGTTTCTTTTTTTGCTGTTTCCTTCATACCTATATACCGCCTTTCTGCTTTGCAAAAACTGCCATTTAAATCCCGAATGTCTCTTTCTGCCGCACCTTCCTTAATCCTCCGCCGAACCAACGGAAATTCCATCTGCCAGGATGTCCTTTCCCATATAAAATACGACCAGCGGCGGGATACAGCTGAACAGGGCAAATGTAAAGGCACGCCCGATGCTTCCCTCCGCAATGTCTGGCAGATAGACGGACAGCGGCCAGAGAGCTTTGTCCTTTAAAAACACCACCGGCTGTTCCACGATGTTCCAGTACTCCAGAAATCCCAGAATGACAGCAGATGCAATTCCTTTTTCTGCCATGGGGACTGCGATATGGAAAAAAATGCACAGCCGTCCGGCTCCGTCCATCTTTGCCGCCTCCACCACCGAATCCGGTATCTGTTCAAAGGAACTGTACATGATGAATACCGGGAAGGTGGAAAACAGCAGGGGCAGTATGATTGCCCAGTGTGTATTGATAAGGTGCATCCCATTTAATACGATATACTGTGACAGCATGGTTACCTGAAAAGGAAGAATCATGCAGAACATGTAGAGTCCGAATACCCACCTTCCCCACTTCCCCTTACACCTTGCCAGCCCCCATGCTGCAGGAACTGCAAAAATGAGCTGTCCCGCCAGTATGATTCCCACAATCTTTATGGAATTCCAGAACAGTACATAATATTCCGGTGTATCAAAAAACAGTTCAATGATATTTTTCAGTGTCGGGTACAGCGGGATAAAATGCCATCCTGCATAGCCTTCCTCCGTTCCAATGACCGGTCCCAGCATCCGGTATAGCTCATTTTCCCCTGTAAACGCACCGCAGGCTAATATTACCAGTGGAAGTACGGAAAGTACTGCCATTGCCAGTACAATCCCCCTTAAGAGGGAACGGAGCCACCGTTTTGCTCTGTCACCCTTCTTCTTTCCCATCACATCGTCCTCCTTCCTCTTCCAATCCCGCAAGATGCCTGTCCCTGTAACGTGTCTCTCCGGTTCCGTTCCGTCTCCTCTGCCTTACAAGCCCGGGCATTTCTCTCCACTTCGTGAAAATCAAAATCCGGATAAGAAGTATGGTTCCAAAAAAAGCAAATGCCGTAAGGACAGCCCCGGCAGTCAGCTTGCTGATGTCCAGTTTGGAAAACCAGTTGTTGAATACATGCTGGAGCTGGTAAACCGCCTTATCCGGATAATTTCCTGCAATCAGATACAGTTCCCGAAATATTTTAAAGGAATTCACCATGGAAAGAACTGCCGCTATAAACGCCGGACGTCTTATATTCGGCAGCGTGATATACCAGACGGTCTGAAAGCTGCCCGCCCCGTCCACTTTTGCTGCATCATAGATTTCCTGTGGAACTGCAGATAACCCCGCGATCCAGATGAGCATATTGTAGCCGATATTTTTGAATACAAATGTCCCAACAAAAAGGGCATATACTGCTTTTCCCTCAAAAAAGCTGACCGGTTCCAGATGCAGTCCGTTTACTAAAATGTTATTGACAATCCCTGCATCAGAAAAAAGGATCTTCCACACCACCGCCATGGCATTGGACGGAAGCACCATGGGAACCAGAAATGCAAATCGTACAATATTACTTTTCATGCTGTACACTTCGATGGATACAAATAGCGAAAGCAGCATTAAGAGCGGAACGCTTACCACCTCAAATCGGAATGTATTCCCTGCTGCCAGCCGGAATGCCTCATTGGAAAGCACCGTCTTATAGTTTGTAAGCCCGGCAAATCCTCCCATCCCGCCCAGCCGGAATGACCTCCCAGCCATATCGGCTAAGGGCAGAATGACAAATATAAGAATCCCTATAAAACCCGGTATCACAAAGAATCCTGTATCCTTTTTCCTTGTTTTGGTCATCCTGGTATCTCCTTTCTGTCTACGCTTAATATTGTCGTGGATTTCAGGTATTTTCTATATCCAGTGTACAACCTATGCCAGCTCCATGTCCTTAACATATGCTTCACATCCTTCAGCCGGAGAATCCTTTCAAATATTGCAAAGAGCTGCAACTGCCTGTACATAATGCTATTTTTAAAATAAACGCAGTCCTTTTCATCTACAACTATGTAACCTCTTACTCACTCAGATAAACGCCAACCATGTCATGGATGGCATTGTATGTATCCTCCAGTCCTGTTTTGCCACTGACATAATCCGGCATCTGTGCCTTGATGATCTCCTCCACGCTCGCATCTATATATACCGGTGTTTTCAGGGATTTCAATGCTTCAATATATTCCTTCATGTCTTCATCCTTAGTAAAATAGGAAGCAAAAAAATAATCAGTCCCGCCCACTTCCACAGCCCCTCCAGGGGTGCCCATATTGAGCATTTCATCATTCAATTCCTTTACCGCATCCATATTCACAGGGTGTCCCGGTTTGAAATGGAGACTGTTAATATATTGCTTCTGTATGTCAGTGTTAAACATATAAGCCACGAATTCCCCTGCTGTTTCTTTTTCTTTGCTGTTTGCATTTATGGAAAATACCATGGTAGGAATATAGGCATTCCCATCCTCACTTTTCCATATGCGATAGGCGTAATCCTGGTTTGCCGTGGTTTCTGTTCCTGCGTCAGCCCCACCCCCTCCGCATAAGACACCATGCTTTATACTGTAAAAACTCCAAATATTTAATATACTTTCCGTAGTTACGAATGCAATTCGCTGCCCGGAATATTCCCTGTTATAAAGCGGTTTCATACATGCAGAGATTCTCTTGTAACTCTGTGCATATTCCCCATATTCCTTTATCCAGTCCGTTATCTCCTCCTGCGTAGTCCTTCCCATCTCCAGGTCATACAGCTCCTTGAATTTTACCAGGAATTCCCTTAACATGGCTTCATCATAATCCCCATTGGCATCCACTATTTTTGACGCATATACCGGATATAAGGCATCGAAAAAAGCCTCCCATTCGTAAAAATTCAGGTCATTTCCATGACTGGGTCTGTCGCAACTTTGTATGTAGGAAATCAAAGAATCCACATCATCTATGTCTTCGATATCACTGCCAGAACCCACCAGTGCTGTAAAACTTACCTTTGACGGGATTGCATACGTGCCGCTGTCTGTCCGGTATGCCGACATAACATCCTTAAGACAGGCAGGCTGGTTTTCCTGTATTTCCGACACCATGTCAGACAGTTCCAGCAAGACACCGGACTCCCCGTATTTTTTTATATTCAGTCCGTCCATTACCAGGACATCCGGACCTTCCCCCGCAAGCAGCTGGGTATTCAGTGCACTCACTGCATCCGATACAGATATCCCGTCCGTATCATCAATTCCCCATGTATAATTGACCGCAACGCCCGGGTTGTCATTCCGGAATATATCTACTATGTTCTCCATACACTCCGCATACCGGAGAGAATACACCGTAATCCCGGTCTGTTCTTCCTGCTGTACAGTATCTGTCCCTGTATTCTCCGTACCATCTTCCTTATTCGAATATAGAACAGCTTTTTTCTCTCCGTCCGATGAACAAACAGCAGTGATTTCTGGATCATCTGCAGCCCCTTCTATTACATATCCATAGAGGACATCCGATGCCGCCTTATACCCATTATCCGTATTATCCAGCAGACATTCTATCTGTTTTTCCGACAGGTCATAGGTATATATTCCGTCCTCCAATGCAAGGCAGAGCTTCGTTTCATTAATATATTTCATCACCTGCCTGCAGCTTAAAGCTTCAGTGTCCAGACTTTGTTCTGTCTTTCTGAGCCTGTCTGCATAGCGTTCCGTAAAGGTACTGTCCGTTCCTGTCTTTTCACCGTCCTCCGTACTGTATACCGTAATCCCATTTTTATCCATGATAGCCAATTCCCTCTCACCGGCACAAAAATCCACTATGCCAGAGGCTTTTATGGAAAACAACTCCACGGAGGAATCCTTTCCGTAGGCCGTGATTTTCTCCCCGTCATAGATATAGGTCTTCCCCTTGCAACAGGACATCACTTCTATGCCAGGAACGTCCAGCATGACAGTCTCCCCGGGGTCTTCCTTCCATATGCCGCAGGACTCTGCCAAGCCGTCACTGCCGATAACTTCATACCCGGCAACTATACTGCCGTTTTCATCCAGATCCACGGACCGGAGGCTGACAATCCCGCTATCTTCTGCAATGCCGGTGGATACCTCTTCCTCCTCCCATACCGTACCGTCTGCTGATGTGAACTTGCGGATAGTCCCGCCCTCCGTCCCTCCGAACACAAATATGTCACTGCCATATCGGGTGACCCCCAGCACAGTGTCCAGATTCTCAAGGGTGCCTAAGTCATAGAAACTAAATCCCAGGGACGGGATATCCTCTTCCGTTTTTTTACTACCACTACCACCTCCACAGCCTGCCAGCACCATCAGCAGCAGGACAAAGAGACAGGGCAGAAGAATTGTTTTTATTCTATACATAACTTGTATCTTTTCATTTTTTGTATTCTGTCTCTGTTTCATCATATTCACCTCCTAACTGTAAGCGATTTTATCACAAAAAAACACCTGTGCCTAAAATTGTTAAAAAAAACCGCAAACTTGTAAAAAACGACCTTTTTCTATTTAGTTTCTTTATATTTGTATTTCATCATTGATTTTTAAAAAGAAGAAGAGAAAACAGAACACTTGCTGCACTAATTGAAAAAAAGAGTGTTATAATATGTACGAAAGGTAAAAAATGATGTTTTGCTTATGCTAACTAACGACTGTTAAGGATTATTAAGATAGAACACAAATTGTTGTAGACGCAAATAAAAGAAAAACTCTTAATATTGGGAATGAAGTTATTATTACTATTTATGGAACATTATATGATTGAAATCATGCAAAAGAAATTGGATGAAAAAAATCTATAATTACAAACAGGAATTCTCAGCTTGCGGACAAGGACTCCGAGCTTACAGGGCAGAAATCCCTTGTTTCTGCGAGAACGTAGATGAATTTCACACATTACCAGGAAAGTGAATGGGCTGTGCGGGGGACAGGAAAGAATAAGGTGCGACTTTTATGCTGTGGAAACGAGACTCAGAAAAACTCGAAGCCCTCAAGCTGAGAGTTTTTTATGGTTTGAGGCTCGTTGGAACGGTTAGCATAATGGAGCACCGTTTCTTTCCTGTCCCCCACACAAGCCTTCACTACCTAAATGTGTGAAATTCCCCATAACCTCACGAAACAGGGATTTAGAGAAGCTGCTCTGCCAGCTTGTCGAGGGCAGCTAAAGTCTCTTCTTTCAGGGTGGAGCGGATAGTTACAACATCCTCAAGTACTGTTATATCCTTCATTGCCTCAAACTGCTCCTTCATCTGCTTTCCTGCCATAGGTGCCCAGGAACCATTTTCAATGATGGCAACGGTACGCTTCTGATATGCTTTCATTTTTAGATGATATATAAAATCCTGCATAACCGGCATAAGTCCACCATCGTATGTAGGCGATGCCACTACAAGACGGTCATACCGAAATGCATCCTCAATACATTCTGCCATGTCTTCTCTTGCAAGGTCAGATGCCACTACCTTCTCCACACCCTTTGCCTTTAAAAGCTCTGCCAGCTTCTCTGCTGCCTTTGCCGTATTGCCATGAAGGGAGGAATATGCAATAAATACACCCTTATCCTCCGGCTCGTAACTGCTCCAGGTCTGATATTTACCAATATAATATTCCAGATTTTCTGAAAGGATTGGTCCATGCAGCGGACAAATAATCTGAATATCCAAAGCTGCTGCTTTTTTCAACAACGTCTGCACCGGCATTCCATACTTTCCAACAATATTGAAATAATATCTTCTTGCCTCACACGCCCAGTCTTCATCCGTATCCAGTGCTCCAAATTTGCCAAAACCATCCGCAGAAAATAAAATCTTGTCTGTGGACTCATAGGTTACCATTACTTCCGGCCAATGTACCATTGGTGCCATCACAAAATGCAGTGTATGTCCACCAAGTTCCAATGTATCATTTTCCTTTACAATTACCTGTTTATCTGTAATGTCTACATCAAAGAACTGCGGCAGCATACCAAATAACTTGGCATTGGACACAATCCGGATATTCGGATATTTCTCTAATACCTCTGCCAGATTAGCGGAATGATCCGGTTCCAAATGAGAAATGATAAGATAATCCGGCTGTCTATCTCCTAGCACCTGCTCCAGATTAGCAAACCACTCCCCGGCTGCCCGTCTGTCCACCATATCCATGATTGCAATTTTCTCATCCATGATCACATAGGAATTATAAGATATCCCATTGGGTATCACATACTGTCCTTCAAATAAATCAAGGGTTTTGTCATCTACGCCTACATAAAATACAGATTCTGTTATATTTTTCATTATGATCAACCTTCCTTTCTTTTCTATTGTAGTTAGGGTAACACAGCCATCTACATAGTGCAACACCATTTTGGGACAAAGTTACTTTTGTCACTTACATTACAATATATGTGAAACAAATTATAACACTGTTCAAACATTTTATAAAACACACGCAATTCACAAATTTACAATCTTTTTTTCACGTTTTGTTCACAATTATCTTATATAGTATGTACTGTAAGAACTTTTCATATGAGTGCATTAAGTTGTACTCGAATTCTCCCCCCTCATTAAAAAGCGAAGGCTATATGCCTTCGCTTTTGTATTCCTTATATTTCCCTGCTCCACAGATAACAATATGCCTGGGTTCTCGCTGCAAAATAGTATTTTTTCAGCAGCTCTCTTACTTCCTCCCTGGTATACCATTTTGCCTCTATCTCCTCCACAGTGGAGTTGCTGGGTGCAAATTCACCCTCTGCCACACCGACCACACAGACATTCTTCTCATTGGAAAATCCTATGGCAGAAAAACTTTCTCCAAGGATATCATCAATCCGCACCAGGTCAAGTCCCGTTTCCTCTTTTAACTCCCGTGCAGCGCTTTGCAAAAATTCCTCTCCGGGATCGATGAGACCTGCTGGAAAGTTATATACAAAATCGCCACATGCCATGCGGAATTCTTTGTTCAGCAAAAGCTTATCTCCAGCTTCATTGTGCATGATGAGCACCACCGAATCTGCCGGGTGATCCGCCAATTCCTCCCTGGTTGTCAGCTCTTTGCTACGGCTAATCATCTCATATACCTTTTTCTTATGATCCACCGTCTCATAAGTAATATCATACCGGTTGATAAATTTGCCCGGCTCCTTTTTCTCGATTCCTATAAATTTCACACTATTATCCTTCCTTTTTCTATTATTGACTGGGTTATATATACTCTATCGGCAATGCCACAAGATTTTCCCTCAAATATGTCTTTTTATCAACAAGACATAAGATGACGCCTAATCCTCT
>JBJEJE010000099.1:0-3317 GCA_051877755.1 Lachnospiraceae bacterium
AATAGCCCTGCAAGAACAGAAGGCCACTATGAAAGTAATGTAACAACGGGAACATGTGGAAAGGTGGAGTCCTGTACAGCGGCTAAATATAAGTTGGAAGGATATGTATATGACGAAAATAATACATTAGTAGGAGGGGCTGCTGTTAATATTTATAATAATGAAAATGAAAAGAGACTTTATAAGCTTATAAGCAATGAACAAGGATATTATAGCTGTTCATTAGCAAATGGAGATTATAACGTTGAGGCTGTTTATGGAGGTGGAATTAAGGTTAGAAAGAATATTACAGTTGATAATCCTGAATCTGATTTGAAATTGGATTTACATTCAGGTTTATATGGATGTGGAACTGGATATGAATGGATAATAGATGAGGAAGGTCTTTTCTATTTGAAGATGAATGCAAAATTAAACGATTGGGTGACTGAAGAAGTTCGTAGGGATCTGGTAGGAAATTCGTGTAAGGATAGCATTAAAACTGCTCAAATTATCGGGAAAACAGGAGAAGATGCATTAGGAGAGATTCTGCAAGACTGCGATAATATGGAAAAGATTGATTTAAGTAAATTGGACACAAGCGCAGCTACAGATATGCGTGCTATGTTTGCTGGCTGCTCCTCATTAACAGAACTGGATTTAAGTAATTTAAATACTTGTAATGTAACAGATATGGGCTATATGTTTTCTAGTTGTTCCTCATTAAAAAAACTGGATTTAAGTATTTTAAATACTGGAAATGTGACAAATATGTATGGTATGTTTAATGTCTGCTCCTCATTAACAGAATTAGATTTAAGTAATTTTCATACTGGTAAAGTAACGGATATGAGCGGTATGTTTTATGGTTGTGATAGTTTAGAAAATATAAATTTAAATGAAATTGAAACGACAAATGTAGAAGACATGTACATGATGTTTGGTTACTGCTCCTCATTACCAGAATTAGATTTAAGTAATTTTGATACTGGCAATGTGAAAAATATGTATGGTATGTTTTCTGGCTGTTCCTCATTGACAGAACTGAATTTAAGTAGTTTCAATACAAGAAATGTTACAAATATGAACAATATGTTTTCTGCTTGCTCTTCGCTGAAAGAATTAGATTTAAGCAGTTTCGATACAAGTAATGTTATTTATATGGGAGGTTTTCAATTCAATAATTCACAATATATGGGTATGTTTGATTATTGCACATCTTTGACAGAATTAGATTTAACTAACTTTGATACTTCAAAAGTAGAAGATATGAGTTATATGTTTCGTAATTGCAAAGCTTTAACAAAAATAGATTTAAGCAGCTTTGATACAGGACAGGTGGTAGATATGAGCTATATGTTTTCCGGTTGTACGTCATTAGAAAATTTGGATTTGCAAAATTTTGTATCCGAGAATGTAACAGATATGAGTTATATGTTTTATAATTGTAAGTCCTTGATGCAATTGGATGTAAGTGATTTTGACGTATCTAAGGTGGAAAAGATGAATGATATGTTTTTTAGTTGTTCTGCGTTAGAAGAATTAAACTTACAAAGTTTTGTACCTGGGAATGTAACAAATATGAGTTGGATGTTTTATAAGTGTGACTCCTTGATGCAACTGGATGTAAGTAATTTTGATGTATCTAAGGTAGAAGATATGGATTATATGTTTTATGGATGTACATCGTTGGAAGAACTAAACTTACAAAGTTTTGAACCTGAAAATGCAATAAGTTTAAGCAACATGTTTTATGATTGCAGTGCATTAAAGATGTTGGATATACGTAATTTTAATACTGCAGAAGTAGAATCTATGGAAAATATGTTTTATAATTGTTCAGCATTAGAAGCATTAGATTTAAGCAGTTTTGATACAAGTAAAGTAACAGACATGGGAGCAATGTTCTATAATTGTTCGGCATTAGAAACATTAGATTTAAGTAATTTTGATACAGGTAAAGTAACAGACATGGGAGAGATGTTCTATAATTGTGGAGCATTGGCAGATTTAGATTTAAGTAGTTTTAATACTTCAAATGTAGAATATATGTTTAAAATGTTTTCAAAGTGTTCCTCATTGACAGGGTTAGATTTAAGTAATTTTGATACAAGCAAAGTGACAAACATGAGCTATATGTTTAGTGAATGTGGTAATTTACAGGAACTAGAGGTTAGCAGTTTTACAATAGGTGAAGAGACGGATACAAGTTGGATGTTTTATAAGTGCAATAGCTCCATTATCCCTGATTGGTATACAAATTAACTGTTCCCTCTTTTCTTCCCTTGACCTTCTCCCTTCAATCCGTTATATTTAATTTAAGTTATTACAGAAGAGGAGAAGGTCAATGAGAGGGAAAACGATGCACAAATTGATATTATCGATATGCGTAGGAATGCTGCTGTTGTCAGAAATGGGAACTTCCGTACAGGCTGCCACTTCTAACAGTTTGTCTTACTTTTACAGCACGACATCAGAAGCATATGCCATACAAGGGTATACTCCATCTGATAACGAAGATTTATACACAGACAAATTAGTAGTACCCAATATTTTTCAAGGAGAGAATCAGGGTACGACTTATACGGGACCTGTGGTTCAGGTGAATGCATCGGTTTTTGCAGATCACAAATTCCAATATGTATATTTTGAGAATGAATATCCTTTAGTACTTAAAGAAAAAGCGTTTCAAAATGTAGAGGTAAAATGTCCGGAAAACTCTTCAGATTCAGACGATGGCTCCATTATTTTTTGTGGAAAAGTCAAGACGGTTGGAGCTTATGCATTTAATAATATCAAACTGGATGGATATCTGGATTTTAGAGGCGGAATAGATACGATTGGGGATTATGCAATGTCCAATATGCAGATTAAGGGTTTGAAAAGTGATTCGATTCGTGTGATTGGAAAGGGAGCATTTTCGAATAATGAAATTACTTCATGGTATGGTGCAACAGGATTGGAAACCGTTGGTGACAATGCTTTTGAATATTGTACCCAGCTTACGGAAATGAGTTTCCCGGATACTGTTACCAGTATTGGTGCGAATTGTTTTAAGGGATGTACCAAACTGACAAAGGTAACCCTTCCTGCCAATGCTGAACTTACCATTGGAGAAGCTGCATTTCCGGATCAGGCTGGTCTTGTGGTTATAATTCCATCTGCGATAACAGATATCAGTAATTATCATTTTGAATCCTTGGTAAATGTTGTGTTCCAGGTGGAGGGTGATTGCTCCACCACTGTGATACAGTATTTTGAAGAGAACAGTATGCAGTATAAGGAAGGTGAAGATGGAGAAGTCATCAAAGGTTCTGGTAGTTCAGGCGGGGGAAATG
>JBJEJE010000099.1:3417-8080 GCA_051877755.1 Lachnospiraceae bacterium
ATGAAGTAAAAGGACTGCTTTACCAGGTAACAGGGAATGCATCTGTAACTTTTGCCGGTGTGAAAGATACAACATTAAAGACGATAAAGATTCCAACAACTGTCATGATTGATGACCGGATGTACAAGGTAACCAAGGTGGCAGGAAAAGCTCTATATAAGAATAAGAAAGTGACCTCTGTTACTGTGGGGAATAATGTAACCGAGATTGGTGACCAGGCATTTGCACAGTGTAGTAAATTAAAAAATATTACCCTGGGAACCAAGGTGGAAAAGCTTGGGAAGAAGACCTTTTATCAGGATAAGAAGCTTGCAAAACTGGTAATTAAGAGTAAGAAGTTAAAATCCATTGGCAAGGGTTCCTTTAAAGGAGTACCAAAGAAAGTAAAGATTTCTGCGCCAAAAGCACAGCAAAAAAAATATACCAAATTAATCAATAATGCGTAAATATAAGGGCTGCTCCGTTTCAATCATTTGAATGGGGCAGCCCTGGTTTGTCTGTGCAAGATAAAAAAGAAGTTTATTTCAATGGGATGGTCGTATATTCATCCTCTTCTAAAGAGTCCACGGAATATCCGTCTTCTTTGCCGGAAGAATTTCCGGATGTTGTAGAATTGTTTTTTGCAGAACTACCGGTGGAATTTCCGGTATTGGTTTCTGTGGTATTCTCATCTGCGGCATCGTTTGTCTGATTAGAAGTCTTGTCCCCATTGTCTTTTTGCTGGGAGGTTTCCTTGTCAGCTGCAGCCTTTGTCTGGACGATATTGTTTTCTATGGTTGTTATCTGCTTACCCATATTCTGCAGAATCTGGGACGCTTCTGTTCCGGTTGAAAAGGAAACCGGAACAGACCGGGTGGATTGGTTAAAAACGGCGGTCAGAATAAGGGTGCATAGGAGAATACCGGTTATGCCGATGCCGGAAAATAAAAGCATTTTCTGATGACGGTTATTGTGGGAAGCCCCCATTATCGTCTTATTATTTTCTATGGAGTTTTCCATATAGGCAGCCCGCAGGGAATTCCTTTCCAATGGTGGAATGACCAAAGCCTGATAAAGGGATTCCATATTTTGAAAACGGTCAGCAGCTGTTAAACTCATACCTTTTTCAATGGAAGCTGCCTGCCAGGAGCTAATATCTGCATGGGCGGCTAAAGAAGGCAGTTCGTCCTGCTGAATCCGGCGTATGGAATCGGTGGGTGCAAATCCTGTCAAAGCCATATACATAGTGGCGCACAGAGCATAGATATCCGTCCAGGCACCCTGTTTTCCGTCGTCCAGATATTGTTCGGGTGGTGCATATCCGGACTTCAGCATAATGGTTACGGACTTGGAATCATGGTGGTTTTCAATGCTGGCAGCACCAAAGTCGATTAAGTGAAGCTGGTTGTCAATCCCAATCATCAGATTTTCCGGACTAATATCCCTGTGAATCAGGCCGTGTTTGTGAACCTGGATCAGGGATTGTATGACCGGAGTTATAAGAGGCAGAAGTTCCTGAAAAGACAGAGCACCATTTTCCTTAACATACTGCTTTAATGTGATGCCGTCAATATACTCCATTACCAGATAGGCAGTGCCATTGGACTCGATGACATCTTTTACTGAAACAATGCTGTTAAGGTTTTGAAATTCTTTTAAAATACTGGCTTCATTCAGGAAATGTCTGCGGCCTTTTTCAAAAGCATCTTCCATTCCGTAAAAGGGTACAACACTATAACTGCCATCCGGTTTGTAATCCCGGTGTGCCAGTCCATTGGGGAAATATTCCTTGATGGCAACTTTTTCACCGGTGATGGTGAGTGTACCGGAATAGGTAATGCCAAAGCCGCCCTCGCCAAGGATCTTGTTCACTGTGTAGTTGTTGGGAAGTCGGGTTCCCTCCGGAAGTATATGGGAGGGTTGGGAATCTGCTGGCTTCATGATGGTACTCCTGTTGTGTTTTAGTTAGTATGGGAATTGCGCCAGCTGAAATGTTCATTACAAAATGGAATAAAGCAGAGCTGACACTCTCCAAGGGTTAGTATATCACGGGCTGACAGAGTTTGTGAAAACTTTTTTTTCAGGAGGGAATTATTGAAAAGAACCGGTGCCTTTGTGTTGTCTTCTGCAGAGAAAATAAAGGTATTGCTGTCCTCATCATAAGTGATTACTGCGTGATTCTCCCGGGAAACCGTTGGCTCTTTAAAAAGAACCACATCCATATGTGGTGCACGTCCGATGTGGTTTACTCCCTCGAATAAAGGAAAGCTGTCCCCTGTCATTTCACCTTCAATGCACACCAGCCATCCGGTTACCCGGCGGTGACCAATTTTCTGGTAATCCTTTAGAATGGATTTATCCGGAATCATGGTGTCAATTTGTTTCTGGGCTTTTCCTAAAAGGTCAGGAACCTTGACTTCTGCGGTGAGATTGGCACAGTGTGGACAGGAATCAAATTTATCGGAATCATAGTAGTGTTCATTTTCGCATTTTACTAAATTCATAACAGGAATCTCCTTCTAGATGACATTGTAGTTCACATATGGCAGGATACAGTTTATCCCAGCTTGTAAATGGTTTCTCTATCGCCAAAACATAATTCGGTGCCAGGCTTTAAGAGATAGGTTTCGTTCTGTACCAGTCGTTTGTCTCCATTTACAAAGGTTCCATTACTGGAAAAGTCTGTGATTTCGTATTCATGCTGCTCGGCATGGTAAATGACTTCACAGTGAAGACGGCTTACCAGAGGAAGATTTACAATCATATCTGCGATGCTTCCATCCCTGCCGATTCGGATACACTGTTCCGGTTTGATGCGGATGATGGAACCGACGTAGGCACCTTCTGTGCAGATGAAGGCTCCGGTTTCCGGTTGGTTGCACAAGAGACTGCTGGTAAGATAACATGCCGGTTCTTCCGTAACTGCAGTTTCCGCTTCTACCGTTTCTTTTTCCGGTTGTTCAAATAATGCCTTGATGGCAGGCTGATACCGGCGGCTTACCGGAATGGAATTCGTCATCCCGTCAAGTATTACAGTATTATTGCTGCTATAGGAAACAAGACGGTCGGATGGAATCAGATAACTCTGGTGGCAGCGGATAAAACCGTCCTTTTTGAGCATCTGTTCCATGACATCTAATTTTTCATAGTAATCATAATCCCGGCGGGCGGTATGTATTGTAATCTTACGCCGGTTACTTTCAATAAAAAGAATGGTATTGATTGGAATTTTGTAAGTAGTGCCCCGTATGGGAAGATTCAGGCATTTGGTATTCATTGCCATCTCTTCCATATAGCGTGTTATCTCTTTTCCCACATCTGTTACGGAGAGAGGTTTTAGAAGATATGCGAAGGTATGATAGTGATAACATTCAAATACATAATCCTTTGAATTGCTGACAAAAATAATGTCGGTATCAATCTTATGTTCGCAGATGTATTTGGCAAGGCTCAGACCGTCTCCCTGCTCCATATAAATATCTGTGAAAAGGAGATTGCAGTCAAAATCATCATTGGCTATGGCAGCAAGTACTTCCGAACCATTATGGTAAATGCGTGCCTGCCAGTCGGATATAGGAAGCATGATATCCTGAAGTATTTTATATAGTTGATCAATAAATTGCTTGTCGTCATCACAAATTCCAATTGTTATCATAAGTTTGCTCCGTTTCCCTGGGTGTAACCTTGTTCTCAGTATAGCAAAATGCACAATCAGGTGCAATGCAGGAATAATGGAAGGTAGAATGTTGTCCCCCAGACTAATCTATACTTATTATAGCTATTTTTAGAAAAAATTGTAGGGGATGTAACATTTAACGGGAAAAATGTAACTATTGGAAAGCTGGTATCAATTGGGCTGTACAGGCTTTCATATCAATCGTCTTTCAGTTTGAAGGGTGACTCGGAAGTCGTGTCTGCAGTGTCAATATTATCTGTGACATCATCTGGTGAAGGACTGCCGTAATCTGAGCCGTTGAATATATCCGTACTGTATGAATTGAAGGTGTCAGCAGGCTGTGTATCAAATGGTGAACTGGATGATTCGGGCATGGTATCAGAGTTTTGTAAAAACGTATCCAAATCATCATTGATATTGTAGGATGTCATAGGTTTTTCAACTGGTTCACCGCTTTTTAAAGTGCGGTACATTATACAAATATAAAACAGAAGACAGGCGATTGTTAATGTAAAACCGCCAAAATTCAGGAAAGATTCCCCTATGATTTTAATAAGAAGTATAATACTTTCTATGTAAAATGAAATCCAATATAAAGTGGGATACTTTTCTTTAGAACCACAAATTAAATTGAGAATAAGTGCAACCAAAGACAGTATTAGTGCCATATAGAATAATTTCCCAAATTGATACGGAAATACAAAGAGAGAGAAAATGAACCCCGCTTTGACTGTAAATCCTTTGTACCCGTCAATAATAGATTGTTTGGAAAATACATTTATTTTAAAAAGGTCAAAAAATTCAGCTAAGTTCATTTCCGTAAACTGTCCTGTATATTTTTTGTAGGAGATCATATTGGTTTTACTGATGAGCATAATTTCTCTGATGTTGGAATCGTCCAATGCAGTTTGAAATTCTTTATATCCTTTTTTGGAAGTTCCAAGTGCCTGCTGTTGAAGAATTGCTGGATCCCATTTTTCAACATCTGAGTCGACAATCAGATATTGG